>JAITNZ010000245.1 GCA_031290205.1 Spirochaetaceae bacterium | reverse complement strand
TCTGGCGCTACCCCCTCTGCGGGGGGCGACCCCCCGCAACGCCCCCCACGGCTGAGCGGGTGGGTCACTGCCTCACAGTAAAGCCCAACAGCAAAGTGCGCGGTCAGGAGCATATCATGGCGAGCACATTAAAATAACAAAATAAAAAATTTCCGCAGATTTTGCAGATTGGCGCAAAAAAAATTTGCGAAAGACGTGAAGAAATCGCAAATTCATAAAGGCATTATATAATCATTCGTTTTTATTCACGTCAATTCGCGGACAAGGGGAAGGCTTGCTCAGGTACGCGGCACAAGCGCTTACGCGCCAAGCATATCGCCTCGTTGCCACGCTCACCGCCTAAATCAGCTGTATCCGACAAGAGGCGTCTTCTCTGCATTGAAATCACACTTTATCGACAGTCAAACTGAACAGAAAAGCGCGCGGCTAGAAGGACGGCGGCAGCGTGTGCGCCCCCTTGACAAAAATACGAATATACAGCATTGTAGCAAAACTATGGTAAAAAAACTTTTAGTTCTTCTCGCGCTGGCGTTCAGCGCTGGCATTGTTTTTGCAGTGGACCCCGTTGAGGGCTACTGGCTGAGTGTTGATGACAAAACCGGCAAAGAAACTGCTGGCTGGCACATATATGTCGTCGAGGGCGTCTTATACGGAAAAATGCTTTCTTCGCCGGGAAAAAAAATTGATGCGATAGCCGTGAATTGCAAGGAATCGTACTCAGGATACTCAGGCGATGCAAAAGTAAATACGCTGAAAGTCTTCAATGCTGTAACATGGATATACGGATTGAAGATGAAAACCCCCGGCGTGTGGATTGGCGGCAGCATTATCGACCCTAAAGACGGCAAGCAATATGGGTGCGAGATTACGTTCCATAAAACCGATGGAAAAAACTACAAGGAAGATACGCTGGAAATGCGCGGAAAGGTCGCCTTCATCGGCGTAAGCCAGTTCTGGCACCAAAGCACCGAAGAAAAAGCAAGTAGTTTATGGTAATACGATCGTATACGGCACTTCGTTATGGCAAGGCTCTACATAGTCGCCACTCCTCTCGGTAATCTCGGCGATATAAGCGCCCGCGCTCTTGATGTGCTTGGAAGCGTTGCCATGGTTGCCTCGGAGGATACACGGCAGACACTCAAACTATTGACTCATTTTGGGATTCGCACTAAACTGCTATCCTGTAGGGCGCAGAACGAGGAAATTGCGGCGGCGAAGATTGTTGCCGCGCTTGACGAAGGAAAGGATATTGCCTATACATCGGATGCGGGAACTCCCGCATTGAGCGATCCGGGTGCGCTTTTGGTGCGTAAAGTGTCGGAAGCGGGGCACGAGGTGTTGCCTGTTCCCGGACCTTCGGGCTTTGCCGCATTGATTAGTGTCTGCGGCGCTTTTGATAAAAGCGTTCTTTTTGAAGGCTTCCTTTCGCCGAAAAGCGGCAGGCGGCGGACACGTTTACAAGAGCTTCTTTCGGCGGGGAGCGCTTTTGTTTTGTATGAATCGCCGTATAGGATAGTTAAGCTTTTTTCGGATTTAGCCGAATTTGAAAGTGAGCGTTATGTGTGCGTGGGGCGGGAAATGACCAAACTCCACGAAGAATACCTTCGAGGTTCTGTTGCCGATGTCTATACGCTCTTGGCTGAAAAAAAGGAACAACGAGGGGAATTTTCGGTTTATGTATCGGGAAAATGTAAAAAATTACTCTAAACTTTGCGGCAATTTTTGCCGATAGTCTAGGTAAGCGAAGGACGGAGCTTATGATGTCAGTAGGAAGAATTAATCCATTAGAACAAGTTTACGGCGGGAATAGCAAAACGCGCCCTGCGGCGAAGCCGACAAAAGGTGATTCCGTCAGTATTTCGCCGGAAGCTGTCGAAAAAGCGGAGCAGCTTCGCATTACCGAGCTCGTCAGTTCGGCGCCCGATACGCGCGCGGAGAGAATTGCCGAGTTGAAGGAAAAAATTAACAGCCCCTCCTATATAAACGAAGCCGTCCTCCGAGAGACTGCCGAAAGTATAGTCGCCTCGCTCTTCCCCAATGCCGATTCAACGGTCGTACTTTAAGAAAGCACTGATTTAATCTGAGTTTATCACCGCCCCGCCTCACGATTTTTCAAATCGCGGGCTCAGTCAAGACTGGGAGCCGCTGCTAGGTCTGCAATCCGTTTGAGCCCGTAGAGGGTAAGCTGCCTGTCCACACATTGAAAGACGTTGGTGATGGGACTGAGCACGCTGTTCAGCCCGCCGGTTGCGATGACCCGCACATCTTCGGGGGAAATTCCTTCCAGCCGCCGCATCTCGTCCTTAAACTGGGCGATGAGCGATTCGACCAGCCCCTTGTAACCCAGCACGATGCCAGACTGAATGGCATCCACCGTGTTTGCCCCCAGCGGCGATTCAGGCGCTTCCAGCGCGACGGGCGGGAGCTGCGCCGTATGGCTGACAAGCGACTGCACGGCAATCCCCAGCCCCGGCGTAATCGCCGTCCCCAGCAGATTGCCCTGTCTCCCAACGGCGGCAAAGCTCAATGCCGTGCCAAAGTCCACCACAATGCAGGCGCCCCTAAAACGCGAATAAGCCTCCAAAACGTTGCAGACAATGTCCGTCCCTATCTGTCGCGCCCGCGATTCGGGTATCTTTACCGGTAGCAGATGATAGAGCGCGTGGTTGACCAGCAATGCCTTCTTGCCAATCAGCCCCTCAATCATCCCAAGAAAAGGACCAATAAGCGCCGGCACCACAGAGCTCACCACAGAGGCGCGTATCTGCGCCGGTAAAATCCCGTTATCCCGCAACAGAGAACGAAAAACAATGCTGTATTCGTCCCCCGTCCGCTTCGGGTCGGTGTATATCCGCCCCAAATGTATCGGCACACTGTCCTTGAACAGCGCTGCCACAATATTCGTATTCCCAATATCAACAACAAGCAGCATAGCATTTTCCCTATATCGCCCCGCCAGTATATCAGCATGAACATATCCAGACAAGAGGCTTCAGCAGCTTCCGCACTTGGGCTGCCCCCCGCGATTTTAATCGCGGGGGCGGGCGGGGCGGGGAAGACTCATCAGAAAACAGGCGCCCATTTCCTAAGCAAGTACTTTTCCTCATCGGACGCATTTTCTGCCACTTAGGAAAAGCTTTTACGAGTGTCGGCAGTAGCCGACT
>JAITNZ010000214.1 GCA_031290205.1 Spirochaetaceae bacterium | reverse complement strand
GTCCTCAACGCAAACTACATGATGCACAAGCTCAAGACAAAGTACGATGTCGCGTTTGACCGCGTATGCATGCATGAGTTTGTCGTCTCGCTGGAAAAGATGAAGGCGCTGAACGGCGTTTCGGCGATGGATATAGCGAAGGCTATGGCGGACAGGGGCATACACCCGCCGACCATGTACTTCCCACTCATCGTCCACGAGGCGCTTATGGTCGAGCCGACCGAGACCGAATCGAAGGACACTATCGACGCGGTAAGCAACGTGATGCTCGAACTCTACGATCTGGCGTTGAAAGACCCGCAGAGTATGCACTCTGCCCCGTCGCACACGGTCATAGGCCGCCCCGACGAGGTAAAGGCAGCCCGAACGCCGGTGGTGAGGTACAAAAGCGCATGATAGACAAGACATTCGTCATAGAAACAAGCGAGACCGTGCCCTACAAGAACATTGCTCTGGAGGCATTCCTCTTAGAGCAGGTCGAGAAGGGCGCGTGTATTCTCTACCTTTGGCAGAACAGGCACACCGTCGTCATCGGGCGCAATCAAAACGCGTTCAAGGAATGCCGCGTCAAGGAGCTCGAAGATTCAGGCGGCTTCCTTGCGCGCCGGCTTTCCGGCGGCGGCGCCGTCTACCATGATATGGGCAACCTCAACTTTACTTTTTTAATGCGGGAGGAGGATTACGACCTCGGACGCCAGACGGACGTGATCCTCCGCGCCGTGCAGAAGCTCGGCGTCAAGGCACAGAAAAGCGGACGGAACGACATTGAGGCGGACGGGCGCAAGTTTTCGGGGAATGCCTTCTACAAGTCGGGGGGGAGCGCCTACCACCACGGCACCCTCCTCGTCAAAGCCGACAAGGAAGCCGCCGCGCGCTATCTTTCCGCCTCGCAGGATAAAATCCGCTCGAAGGGCGTCGACTCGGTGAAGAGCCGTATCGTAAACCTTACCGAGTTAAACCCCGCGATTACGATTCCGTCTCTTAGCGCCGCCCTCCGCGAAAGTTTTGACGAAGTATACGGGGTGAAGGCTGAAGAGTTAGAAAAAAGCGAGGATAAAAAGCCCCATCTTATCGAGCTTGAAGAAAAATTCGCCGCCCCCGAATGGAAATACGGCATGAATCCGCCGTTCGAGTTTCAGGCTGAGAAGCGTTTCCCCTGGGGCGGCATCGAACTTCATTTTGATGTGAAGGACAACACGATTTCGGGTGCGCATATTTTTTCTGACGCAATGGACGGGGATTTTATCCTAGCTCTTGCTGAAAGGCTGCGCGGCGCGCCGTTCACCTACAAGGCTGTCCTCAAGAGGCTTGCCAACAACGCAAAGGACCGTGATAGCGACATACTCTACGCCGTCGACATCGCCGACATGATCTTTGATGGAGTTGCGGATCAATAGCGTTGCGGAAAAACCATTTTATGAGGACGGTTTGCGGTTCAGCTGCCGCCGTTGTTCGCTCTGCTGCCGGCAGGACGAAGGCTTCGTTTTTTTAACAAAGAATGATGCCGACGTGCTGTCGGCAGCTGTGGCATTGCGTTATGAAGAATTCATCCAAGTTTATTGCAGGTGGGTGAAACTCGGCGGCGGCGTTGAGTTGCTGTGCTTAAAAGAAAAAACCAACAATGATTGCTGTTTTTGGAAAGACGGCTGTTCGGTCTATCATACCCGACCGCTTCAGTGCCGCAGTTACCCTTTTTGGAAAAATTTTTTAGCCGATAAAAAATTGTGGGACAAAGCGCTCTCCGATTGCCCCGGCGTGGGAGTGGGCGAACTGCACTCAAAAGCGAGCATCGAAGCATGGATACAAAGCGAAGATGCCGAGCCGGTTATCCAACGGCGCCACAGGCGCTTACAGCCTTGCCTTGAGTAAGAAAAGGGCGATTCGTTCCCTTGTGGGTTTAATCCGCCACAGGCGGTTTCAGCCTTGCCTCCGCTTTGAAAAGGGCGATTCGTTCCCTTGGGGTTTAATTCCGCTAGCAGAATTGCTATAGCACTTGAAAAGTGCCGCTCCATGGAGGGAGCGGCGTGCTTATTCCGGGTCAGTTATTACGCGCCACTGCTTTAATCGTCCGAACAAAGATTGAATTGGTATCAATTATATCAATATCTTTGCCCTTGGTCTTCTGTAGAAACTCTTCATACCCACTGGTAATCAAACCAAGTATTACGGTATATTCCGCGATAATGGGTGTTCTGGAGTCATTTACGCTGCTGAATGTCAGAGCGCCAATGTTGCCGGCATCCTGACAAAATTTTCAGGCGACGCTTCCTCAATCATCAGCAAACTGGTCTCCCAATCCATGGAAAGCCTCTGCAAACAGTATCTTTCCAATGAGTGAAGCCATCTCGGTCTGCCGCCAGAGGCGCTTACAGCATTGCCTTTACTAAGAGATGGGCGATTCTCGCAGGAGGCGTTGGGGGGGCAAGCGGCACGCTTTTTGCGAAAACTCTTATTCGCTCTGTCTTGTTGAAAATTCGATATCTTTCCCGAGCTTTCGGGCGTTTTTTACCAGTTCTTGTAAATTTTCTGGTAATGTGTCTATCGATACAATCATCCCGTCTACCATAACCATTTTATTAAACGGATTACTTTCTATCATACGTTGTATTGAAAAGTCATTATTAAAACAATCCAACTTAAACATATCCCTTATCTGTTTCGATTTGTTTGTTACCGTTGCTTGTTTTGTTCCAAAATACCCATTTATCGTATCTAGGGTAATATATGGCTCGAATGATTTGTCAAACAAAAAATTTATTGATCCAAGCGCATGCACAATAGCGGCTGCCCATATATTCAATTGCCCACTCATAAAAGGCACAACTTTTTTTCTTCCCATTTTTTTTACCAATTTTTCACAAAGCACAGCATATTCATTATCAAGATAGTTCTCGCAAAATTCTTTTAGCATAGCCGCTAATTCCGTCTCTATTTTTTTAATATCTTGTTTTGTCATGTCTCCTCCCTGCGTTCATAGAAAGTTTACTCATTGTAATTTTAGCCTTAAAATATGTCAACAGCCGCTGTCAGCATTTCAGCAGTTCAGAATTCAACCACGTATGAGGAATTAAGAAAATTTCAACCTCGAACCTCACGAACAACACGAACGGAAGACGAAAAAGGAAATGAATAATGGTGATAAACAAGGCATAAATCATAAGAATTGTGCGCAATTTGTTCGTGTGGTTCGTGCCGTTCGTGGTTAATTTTCGAATTCGTAATTGCTGTCAGCATTAGCATTTTCAAATTGTCCACAGATAGCCACAGATTTTCATTCCGCAATTTTCTTCATCTGTGTGTATCTGTGTCTATCTGTGGACAATTTCTTCATTCTCGTCGGGAAGCCCTCCCCACATGAGCAGGGGGAAAGCGTCCTCAGGTACGCGCGTTTTGCTGTATTGACTGGAACTGTTTTTTCTGATAAATTGTCCTTAGCTGATTTCTGGAGCGGTGTCCGAGCGGTTGAAGGAGATGGTTTCGAAAACCATTGAACTCGCAAGGGTTCCGGGGGTTCGAATCCCCCCTGCTCCGTAAGTAGCGGGGGGGGATTCGAACCGAAGCCCCCGCTGACCTGCGGGAAGAAGAGGCGCCATGGATGGCGCCGTAAGGGGGCTGAGGCGGGCTGTAGGCGTGAGACACGATGTCGAGCGCCGAAAGCCGAATCCCCCCTGCTCCGAACGCGAAGAGGGAGAGATGGCCGAGTGGTCGAAGGCGCACGATTGGAAGTCGTGTGTGCTCGGAAGGGCACCGAGGGTTCGAATCCCTCTCTCTCCGAATTTTTTGATTTTGACGATTACGATGCTTCAGTATGAAAAAACCTGTGAAAAACGCCCTCGCGCTCTTTTTTGACCTTGCCGCCGCCTCGCTCTCGACCGGTTTCTGCGCTAAAGGCGCCGTATATGATTTCGAGGACGATGCCGAGGGGACGACAGAAAATTTCCCCGCACCCAATTCCTCACCCCCCTCCACTCCCAAAAATAACAATGATTCGCTAGAAAAGATCGCCAAAGATGTCTGCGCCTGCTCAGCTTGCAAACTGGGGGCAGGGCGGAAAAACGCCGTGCCCGGTGAAGGCGTCCCCCATCCGTTAGTTTTGGTGGTCGGCGAGGGACCGGGCGCCGACGAAGACGCCAGCGGGAGACCCTTCGTTGGTCCCGCGGGGCAGAAACTCGACGAAATGCTCGCAAGTATAGGGCTTTCCCGCAGTAAAAATTGTTTTATTGCCAACATCGTCAAGTGCCGCCCGCCGGGTAACCGCGACCCCGAAAGCGATGAAACGCGCCTCTGCATGAGGTTTCTTGAACGCCAGATAGACCTCTTACAGCCGCTCTTAATCCTTAGCGCGGGGCGGACATCCACCGCGAACCTCCTGCAAACGGGTGAAGGGATTACGCGGCTGCGCGGCATCTGGAAATCATTTCGGGGCATCCCCCTCCTCCCGACTTTTCATCCAAGCTATCTCCTACGCGACCCGAATCAAAAAAAGTTTGCGTGGGAAGATATGAAGTCTCTCTGCCGACGGCTTGCCGAATTGAACCCCCAATACGAAGCGGAGACCGGCGCATTGCGCGCGGCACGAAAGATATAGATGAAATACTACGCGGTGCAGGTCAAAACCAGAGCGGAGGACCGGTTTATCAAACTGTTCCACGCGCTCAACCCCAGCATGCAATTTCCTATCTATTTTCCCAAAAGGGAGCTGCGGGAGCGACACAAAGAAAAGCTAATCCGCAAAAATTTGAGCATCTTCCCCGGTTATGTCTTTATCGAAATTGACGACACCGAGCGTATCGAAACATACCACTGGGCACTACGGCGGACGGACGGCTTTGCCCGATTTTTGCGGTCGAATCAGGATGTTACGCCGCTTGACGGGCGGGATTTGGAGCTAATCCTCCATTTTATCAAGAGGACGGGTCCCGTTGCTGGTGTCTCGAAGGTCTACTTTAACGAACATGACCGGATCGTGGTTCGACAGGGTCCGTTGAAGGGGCTGGAAGGGAATATTGTCAAGGTTGATAAGCGGAAAGGGCGGGCGAAAATTAAACTCGACCTCTATGGCGAGGCATATCTTGTTGACCTAGCTTTTGAAGTGATGGATCCGAATAAGGCGATGGATCCAAACAAGGCATAATATGGCAGGAACAAAAAAGAAAAGCCGTCGTTTATACATTATTGGCGCCGGTTTTGCCGGACGGACGCTGGCGGCTGAATTTAAAACCAAAGCAGTTTTAGGCGATGTCGTCGCCTTCCTCGATGACGACAAAGAAAAAATCGGGCAGGATATCGACGGGATTCCCGTGCTGGGTCCAATCCGAAACGTCGCGCGGCTCCTACGCATGAAAAGCGCCGACGAAGCGGTCATCGCAATGCCGGGCGTCTCGGGCGAATACCTCAACGAGCTCTATGCTATCCTGAAAACGGCGGGCTTCGACCGCATTCGCATCCTCCCCTCAGTCTCAGAAATAATCGACGGCTCGGCGCACCTCATACAAACGCGCTCGATAGACCCGCAAGACCTCTTGGGACGGACGCCGGTCGCTATCAACCTTAAAGAAAGCATAGGCTACCTGAAGGGAAAGCGCGTGCTGGTAACCGGCGCCGGCGGCTCGATAGGCAGCGAGCTCTGCCGCCAGCTCCTTAGCGGCGCGGTCGAACGGCTCTACCTGTTCGGGCACGGCGAAAATTCAATTTATCAGATTGACCGCGAGCTGAGGACGCTACGGGACGAGGGTGTCGGCGAAAAAACCGCTATCGTGCCGGTGATCGGCGACATCAAGGATGCTGCTTACACGAATTATATTTTGGGGCAGCTCAAGGCGGATGCGATATTCCACACCGCCGCCTACAAGCATGTGCCGTTGATGGAGGAAAATCCCGTCGCCGCTATCGAAAATAATCTTTTCGGGACGGAAAATATGTTGAACGCGGCAATCAGCAATGGCGTTAAACGTTTTGTCTTTATCACGACGGATAAAGCCGTCGAGCCGGTCTCGGTCTACGGCGCCTCAAAACTGCTTGCCGAAAAACTGGTACTGCTTACGGCAAAGAAATTTGCCGACAGCGGCGAACAGCAATTTATGGCGGTGCGCTTCGGTAACGTGCTCGGCTCGCGCGGCTCGATCCTCCCCCTCTTTCAGAAACAGATTGAGAAAGGGGGACCGCTCACGATCACTCATTCGCAGATGAGGCGCTGGTTTATGACAATTCCCGAAGCCTGCGCCCTCGTGTTGAAAGCCGGCGGCGTCGGCGAAAACGGCGCCCTCTATGTTCTGGATATGGGTGAGCCGATCCGTATCAGGGATATGGCGGAGCAGATGATACGCTTCTATGGCTACGAGCCCGAAATCGACATCAAGATTGAAACCATCGGCTTGCGTCCAGGCGAAAAACTTACCGAAAATCTCTGGTCGGCTGACGAAACCCCCGTCCACACCAAACAACACAAAATCTTAAAAATCGAAAAGAACCGCGACCGGCTCCTCCCTTTCGATCATGCCGAAATCGACATCCTCGCGCTCATGGAAAAACTCCGCCCCATCTGCACCTTCAACCCTGCAAAAAGCGAGGACTACCGCAACGCAGCGCTCCTGCGCTCATTGTTGGCTGAAGCGAAGATGGGGGATGGGGAATAGAGAAAAGGGGAGGAGGGGGAAGTATCCCCCTACGCGCGCACGTTGTTGCGCGCTACCCCGCCCCATGAACGCGCCTGCAAGGGCGTTGTTGCGGTTAATCGTTCATGGCGTGGCGCAGGACACCCTAACACTATGCGACAATGCAGGTTCACCTTTAGGTGAGCCTGTGCGCCCTCTGCGGGGGCTCTTGCCCCCCTTAACGCCCCCCTCGTCAACAATATAGTATTTCACACTTTTGGAAATTTACCACGAAAAATAAATTGCACGCGCTTAGGCAAGCCCGGTGACCGAGATTCCCAACCCGTGAGTTTTTACACGGTTTTTGGCTTAAAAACGAGAATTTTCTGGCAAAAACGTGAGTTTTTACTCATTACAAAATACTTGTATTCATCAATACTAAATTCCAACATCTGTAGAGGTGTTATATTTGAGAGTGTTGCACAAACAATGACAATATGATACGATTTCTCATACGGAGGGTAAAAAGATGGTATGTAGAAAGTGTGGTAATGAAAATAACGTAAAAAACGGTAAAATGCAGGGGA
>JAITNZ010000099.1 GCA_031290205.1 Spirochaetaceae bacterium | reverse complement strand
AGTCGGGGCTCTCCGTTACGATAGACGGCAAAGCCTTTTTAGTATACGAAGGCACAATATAAAGGGAGGAGGGGGAGCCCCCCCCTACGGGCGCCCGTCGGTGCGCCCGACCCCCACGGCGCGGGGGGGCCCCCCCCCCCCCCCGCGGGGGGGTCCGGCCCCCCGCCTGGGCCCCCGTTGGGGGGGGCTCCCCCCTCCTCCCTTTATATTGTGCCTTCGTATACTAAAAAGGCTTTGCCGTCTATCGTAACGGAGAGCCCCGACTCGAGTTTGCGTGAGGCGTTGTGGACGCCGTTGAGCCAGACGAGGCGAGGGTTGATCATCGCAAGGATGTCATCGGCGATTTTGCAGTGCCCTTCGCATATTACGCCGTTTACGATGCGTAAGAGCGGGATGTAATCATCGGTAAGCACGGGGCAGACGAGGATTTCGCCGCCGGATGTTTTGATGATCTGCCGCGCATCCAGTGCGCTTGCCGCCCAGATGATGCGCCCGCTTGCCCGCTCGATGTCGCCGTCGGCATGTCCGCCTGAGGCGCTGCGGGCTAGGACATTGCCGATTATCAGTATACGCACGGTGTTGAGGGGCTGCGGGCTGTGCAGGGGTAAACCGGCGGCAAGCACGACTTTATCCGACATGTCCGCTAAGCCGGACTCGGCGGCGATTTTAAGGGCATTCTGTATCATCTGGTCTGAGTCGGCGGCGAGCGTCGTCAGTTTCGGAATCACTCCCCATTCGAGGACGAGCGCGCGCATCGTCCGCTCATCCGGCGTAACCGCCAGGACCGGCTGTTCGGGGCGGTATACGCTGATATGGCGCGTCGTCGTTCCCGACAGGGTCGGCGTGATGATGGCTTTCGCACGGACGGCGCGGGCGGTTTCATAAGCGTTGCGCGAGACGACCTGCGCCATGTCCTGCGCCTCCGAAAAATTGCCCCTATCGGTGATTCGGCGGTGAGGATAGCGCAGGGCGCCTTCTTGTGCGTTGAGCAGCGACGGGAGCGTATCGCGTATGTGCCGCTTGAACGCGTCGGATTGTTCGACGGTCTCGCAGATTTTCGCCATCGTTTTGACGGCTTCCAGCGGATACGCGCCGTTCGCCGTCTCGCCGGAAAGCATCAGCGCATCGGTGCCGTCGAAAATGGCATTTGCTACGTCGGTAAGCTCGGCTCGGGTCGGGCGCGGGTTGATAATCATCGAGTCGAGCATCTGGGTCGCCGTGATAACCGGCTTGCAATGCCGGCGCGCGGCTTCGATGATATGTTTCTGCGCCAGCGGAATATCTTCGTCGGGTATCTGCACGGCGAGGTCGCCCCGCGCTACCATGATGCCGTCGGCAAGAGCTGCGATTTTTTCGATGTTTTCCAGCCCCTCGCCGCTTTCAATTTTGGCGATTATCTTCGCGTCGAATTTGATTGAATGCAGGAAATCCCGTATTTCGGTAATTTCATGGGGATAACTGACAAAACTTGCCGAGATGCAGTCGATATTCTGCTCGGCGCCGAACGCGAGGTCGGCTTTATCCTGCTCGCCGATTATCGGCAGCCCGGAATGCACTCCCACGAGGTTGACATTTTTTCTGCTGCCGATTTTTGCGCTGTTAAGCGCGGTGCAGGACACGGTGGCGCCGTCGGTGCTTGCGACTTCGAGTTCGAGCAGCCCGTCGGCAATGAGGATGCGCACGCCGGGCGTCACCATAAGGGCAATATTTTTTAAGCTGAGCGCGATGCGTCCCGGCTCCCGTGCGGATTTGAACGGCGCCGTCCTCGTGTCATCCGCCGTCACCAGCACGGCGTCGCCTTTATTAAACACGATAACGCCGTTATCCTCGACAAGCCCGGTGCGTATTTCGGGTCCCTTCGTATCAAGCATGATATTGATGGGGATGCCCAGTTCGTGGGAAATCTTTTTGACTAAATCCATACGCATCTTATGCTCTTTATGTTCGCCGTGCGAAAAATTAAACCGAGCGACATTCATTCCCGCAAGCATAAGCGACCGAAGCACCGCTTCATCGGTGCAAGTCGGTCCCATCGTGCAGACAATCTTTGTTTTTCTAATATATGTGTTATTCATAGAAGGAAATCTATAGCAATAAGCCAGTCAAGTCAACCGCCTTAGGCGGTTTTTGCCCTTGCGAAGGGCGCCGCCACAGGCGGTTTTTGCCCTTGCAAAGGGCGCGCGCTGTCTTAACCGCCTAAGCAGGTTTGTTGCTACATTCAGCAAGTCCCGCAGTGAGGGCTTTTCGACGAAGGGAGGGATTAGGGAGGTATAAAGGTAGGAGGGGGGAGCCCCCCATACGCCTAATAATAGCAGCCGATAGGGTGTTGTTGCGGTTAATCGTTCAGGCGTGGCGCAGGACAAGCAAACACTGACGCCCCCGGCTAAGTGCTACAGTATCGCGTCTGCGGCGGTGGCTTTTCGTGATTGAGTTTTTGAGTTATGCTATCCCCATGGCATCTTACATCGTGCGGCGCTTGCTGCTGCTCATCCCGACGCTCTGGGCTATCATCACCATCAATTTTTTTATCGTACAGATTGCCCCCGGCGGTCCCGTCGACCAGATGATCGCCAATATGCAGGGAATGGGGGACGGCGCCGTTTCCCGCATCGCGGGCGGCGGACAGACGGCGGGTGCGGGAGCGGCGCAGCGGAGGGCGGGCGGCGGCATGGAAACGTCGAAGTATCGGGGAGCGCGGGGGCTCGATAGCGAAGTTATCGCCGAAATCGAAAAACGCTTCGGGTTTGACAAGCCGATTGGCGTGCGTTACCTCCAAATGCTCAAAGATTATGCCACCTTTAATTTTGGCGAAAGCCTCTTTCGCGGCAGCACCGTGCTTGCCCTCCTCAAAGAACGCCTCCCCGTTTCCGCCACGCTCGGTTTCTGGAGCACGCTGATAATCTATCTGGTTTCGATTCCGCTGGGTATCAAAAAAGCGGTGAAGAACGGCAGCCGTTTCGACACCTGGACAAGCACGGTGATTGTGCTTTCCCACGCGATTCCCGCCTTCCTCCTCGCCGTCCTCTTCATCGTGCTTTTTTCAGGCGGCGGCTTCCTCAAAGTTTTTCCGTTGCGGGGGCTTTTTTCGACCGGCTTTAGCGACTTCAGCCTGCTCCATAAAATTGCCGACTACCTCTGGCACATTTGCCTGCCCGTCGCCTCGATTACCATCGGCGGCTTTGCGGGGCTTACGATGCTGACAAAAAATTCCTACCTCGACGAAGTCCATAAACAGTATGTGCTGACGGCGCGCGCAAAGGGCTTAAGCGAAAAGGCAATTTTAATCAAGCATGTATTTCGCAACGCCATGCTGATTGTCGTAGCCGGCTTCCCCGCGACACTCATCGCGATGTTTTTTACCGGCAACTTTCTTATCGAAATTGTTTTTTCACTCGAAGGGCTCGGGCTGCTCGGTTACGAGGCGGTTATGCAGCGCGACTACCCTATTATTTTTGCGACGCTCTATATCTTTACGTTGGTAGGCTTGCTACTCAGTTTGTTGCGCGATTTTCTTTACACCGTTATCGACCCACGTATCGACTTTGAGGGGAGGGGCGCGTGAAAAAATCTTCCGTCCTCGCACGCTTCATCGGGCATAAAAAGGGCTTTATCTCGTGTGTCGTGTTCGCCGTTTTCTTCGCGCTCTCGTTATTTTCCGAGTTCCTTGCTAACGACCGGGCGCTGATAGTCCGCTATAACAATCAATATTATTTTCCTGTATTCAAAAATTATTCCGAGCTTGTATTCGGCGGTGAGTTTGATATAGACGCCGACTATCGCGACCCTTACATCATCGAAAAGATTGAGGGGGGGGGGGGCTGGCTGCTCATGGCGCCCATACCGTTTAGTTATAACAGCATAAATTATAATTTGCCGAGCCCCGCGCCCTCCCCCCCAAGCGGCGAAAATATTTTAGGCACCGACGACCGCGGGCGCGATGTGGCGGCGCGTTTACTCTACGGCTTTCGGATTTCGGTGCTATTCGGCTTCACGCTCACCTTCATCTGTTCGATACTCGGCATCATGCTGGGCGCGTTGCAAGGCTATTACGGCGGCGCATTCGACATCGTGTTTCAACGGTTTATGGAAGTATGGTCGGGGCTGCCGACACTTTTTATTTTGATAATACTCTCGTCGATTGTTGAGCCGAACTTTTGGTGGCTGCTCGGCATCAACGTCCTCTTCGGCTGGATGACGCTCGTGCCGCTCGTGCGCGCGGAGTTTTTGCGCGCGCGGAATTTTGAATATGTCCTTGCCGCCCGCGCGATGGGCATGCGCCATTCACGCGTGATGTTCGTTCATATACTGCCGAACGCGCTCACTTCGGCGCTCAGCCAGTTCCCGTTCATCCTCGCCGGCTCGATTACGATACTCACTTCGCTGGACTTCCTCGGTTACGGGCTGCCCGTCGGCTCCCCCTCACTCGGCGAAATTCTTTCGCAGGCAAAGGCAAACCTCCAAGCCCCCTGGCTCGGCGTGTCGGTATTCCTCATTCTCGCGCTAAGCCTCACCCTCCTCGTCTTCACAGGCGAAGGAGTGCGCGATGCCTTCGACCCTAGGAGGAGAAACGCATGACCTACCCTCATCTTGTAGAATTTAAAAACTTTCATGCTGTCTTTGGGAAGGGCGATAGCGCGAAGGAAGTGGTGCATGGCATTAACTTTTTTATCGATAAAAATGAGGTGCTGGCGCTCGTCGGCGAATCCGGCAGCGGGAAGACCGTTACCGCGCAGAGCATCCTCCGTTTGCAGAGCGAAGATTGGATACACTATCCGCAGAGCGAAATTCTTTTTGAAGGGCGCGATATACTCCGCATGAGCGTGCAGGAATTGCAAAAAGTGCGGGGCAGCGAAATCGGCATGATTTTTCAAGAGCCGATGACGAGCCTTAACCCCCTTCAGTGTATCGAAGACCAACTTGCCGAATCTCTCTCTCTCCATCAAGGCATCACTAAAAAGGATGCGCGCCCCCTCGTCATAGAAAGTTTTGAGCGCGTCGGGCTGCGCGATGCAAAAAACCGTTTGCGCGCATTTAGCCACGAGTTATCCGGCGGCGAGCGGCAGCGGGTGATGATAGCGCTTGCCCTCATCAACAAACCAAAACTCCTCATTGCCGACGAGCCTACGACCGCGCTCGATGTAACGATACAGGCGCAGATACTGCGGCTCTTAAAAGACCTGCAAGCGGATTTCGGCTTATCGGTCTTGTTTATCACGCACGATTTGAATCTGGCGCGCCGTTTTGCCGACAGAACTGCCGTCATGCAGAACGGAAACATTATCGAGGCAGGCGGCACCTCGGAAATATTTTCAAAGCCCCAAGCAGCCTATACAAAACTATTACTCGCCGCGCATGATGATACTCCCCCACCCCCCCCCTTGCAGGAGTCTATAGCCGCCCGCGTTAAAAACCTCAAGGTGTATTTTCCGGTAAAGAAAGGTTTTTTGCGAAAAACAAGCGGCTATATAAAAGCAGTCGATGATGTAAGCTTGGTGTTGCGGCGGGGCGCCACCCTTGGGGTGGTAGGCGAGAGCGGCAGCGGAAAGACGACGCTGGGCAAAGCGCTGCTACGTTTAATCCCCTCGCAGGGGAGCATCGAAGTAGGGGGGAAGGAGATACAAGGCTTGAAAGAAAACGCCCTCCGCCCGCTGCGGCGCACCATGCAGATAATCTTTCAGGACCCTTACGGATCGCTCTCGCCCCGGATGAAGGTGCGCCACATCGTAGGTGAAGGGCTCTTGATACACAAGAGTGGCGAGGAGCGTGAGCAAAAAATTGCAGACGCGTTGCGCGAGGTTGGTTTGGAGGATCCCGAATTTCTTGACCGCTATCCGAATGAATTTTCAGGCGGGCAGCGCCAGCGCATCGCCATAGCCCGCAGCCTCGTTTTGGAGCCCGAAATCCTCGTGATAGACGAGCCGACCTCATCGTTAGACAGGACGACGCAATTTCAGATTGTTAATCTCTTACGTGATTTGCAGGAGCGGCGTGGGCTTTCATATATTTTTATCAGCCACGACCTACGCATCGTCAAGGCGCTAAGCCACGACCTCTTAATAATGAAAGAGGGCAAAGTAGTTGAAGCCGGCTCCGCCCGCGATATTTTTGCTAAGCCGCAAGTAGAGTATACAAAAATTTTACTGCAGACCGCGTTTGAGGAATGAGGAATGAAGGATGATGGATAATGGATGAGGGGAGAGTTAGTTGATTTTTTATACGAGGAGGAAAAATGAATCTTGCAAGAATGTCAGCCAATGGGCACGTTATCGTTCCGCTTGAGATACGGCAAAAACTACGTCTGCGCGAAGGAGACAAACTCCTTTTTGTAGAACAAGCGAATGGTCAAATTGCAATTGACAATGCTTCATTTGATGCGATAGCTCGTGCGCAAAAAGCATTCTGCGGCGCGGCTGCGGATTTTGCCGTTAAAGATGAAAGCGATATACAACATTTAGTCGATGAAGTGCGATATGGAACAAAGACAGCAACATGAGAATAATGGCTGACACAAATATATTATTCTCGTCATTGCTTTTTCCTGTTTCTTTGCCGGCAAAAGTATTAAAGTATATAACAAAACATCACTCGCTAATTTTATGCGATTATATTATCATGGAATTACGCGATGTAATTGGGCGTAAAAGACCAGACATGCTTGCCGATATAGATATATTATTGACACAGTTACCTTGCGAGATTGTCATTGCACCACAGGAACTCAGCAAGCTGATTTCCGATCCAAAAGACAGTCCCATTTTAAACGCCGCAATTGTTGCGGATGTTGATATTATAATTAGCGGAGACAAACATTTTTTGGAACTTGATTTAGATAGACCGAAAACCATGTCGGCGGCGGAGTTTTGTGAATGGATGAGCATTTATTAAATACTATTGAGAGCTGGCGTGTGAAACTGGCAAAAAATATTGCCCAGAGAAACCCCGCGCTTTCGATTAATAATTTGAATTCCGCTGTGCAAAAGATAATTAATAGAATTATTTTTCTACGCATTGCGGAGGACAAGGAAAGGGGAAATGACGCTATTCTAAAAACAATAACAAACGTAGAAAATATTTATGAAGTATTTAATGCGCTCGTTGAAAAGGCAAATGTAAAATATAACTCAGGCTTATTCAATAGTGAGGATTGGCTAATCCATCTTACTCTTGATAATAAAGTATTAAAAGACATTATAGATAATCTATACTATCCCGAATGCCCCTATGAATTTTCCGTGCTGCCGATTGAAATTCTGGGAAA
>JAITNZ010000003.1 GCA_031290205.1 Spirochaetaceae bacterium | reverse complement strand
ATGCTAACGGGGGGTCTGGGGGGGCACCTCGCCCCCCCAGCGGGGCGTTGCGGGGCGGCGCCCCGCAGAGGGGGTAGGGCGCAACGCAGTGCGCCCGTAGGGGGAGACTTCCCCCTCCTCTACTGGATTACTACCATAGTGTCGGCTGATTTACCCCGAATTTGGAAGTGCACCCCATGTTCTGCCGGAGGGTTTACTATCGAGGCAAACGATGCTATTATAATTGCTAAGTTATGTTGAACTTTGATCCGGCGGTGCCGCTCACGGAATTGGATGTCGTATTTCGTCTTGTGCTGAGTTTTTTGGTGAGCGCGTGTATTGGGGCGGAACGGTCGAGCAGGCATCAGATTGCTGGAATGCGGACGCATATTTTGATTGCGCTGGGCGCGACATTTTTGATGTGCCTTTCGATTTGGCTTCCACAGATGCACCCCGAAATGAAGAACGGCGATCCGGGCAGGATTGCCGCGCAAGTGGTTTCAGGAATAGGTTTTCTGGGAGCGGGCGCGATGATCCGGCTTGGGACGAGCATACGCGGGCTGACGACGGCGACATCGCTGTGGATTACGGCGGCAATCGGACTGGGCATGGGCGCAGGAATGTTTTTCGCTTCGATTGCGGCAGCCCTCCTTGGACTTATCGCACTCCGTATCATCGACGTATTCGAGCGGCGATTTTTCCCGCAAGAGCGGACAAAAGCTATTGATATTTTCTATCACGGTGCGGCGCCTAATACCGAGCTGGTGCTTAGTTTGCTTAGAAAACAGGGTATGCGTATTCATACGGTGGACATCGAGAATAGACCGGGGGATAAGCAGACCTGTCGTTTATCCGTGCTTGTCAGTCTTACAAGCCATCCCGATATATCCTTGCTTGAGCAGACGCTTAAAAATACCGGTGAAATTGAGCGGATTGAATCGAAAGAGAAATATTGATTAAGTTTTGAGTAGAGGAGCGTATCATGGAAAGAGACGAAACAAACATCGCATGGGATGCTATTGTGAACACGCTCGGTACATGGCGGAAAGGGCTTGGCGACCCCTCGGTTACCACGATTGCGGAAAAATACTCACATGATCCTTGGGCTGTTCTCTCATCGACCATTTTAAGCTTACGGACAAAAGATGAGGTTACGCTCCGCGCATCTGCCGTTTTACTAAAAAAAGCTCCTACTCCCGCTGCTTTGCTCAAGCTTGATACAAAAATGATTCAGGATATTATTTTTCCGGTAGGTTTTTACCGGACAAAGGCGCTCAATTTACAGAGAATAGCAAAGATCATTATTGAAAAATATAAGGGATTGGTGCCAGATGATTTCGAGGCGCTTTTAGAGCTTCCCGGTGTGGGCAGAAAGACCGCAAACCTCGTTTTTATCGAAGCGTTTGGCAAAGAAGGTATCTGTGTCGATACGCATGTTCACCGAATTTGTAACCGTACGGGCTGGATCGAAACGAAAACGCCTGAACATACCGAGATGCGCCTCCGCGCGATTCTACCGCGTCGGCATTGGAAGGGACTCAATGCGCTGCTTGTACTCTACGGACAGCAGGTTTGCCGTCCCATCAATCCTTTTTGCTCCGTATGCCCCATTAAGGCGCACTGCAACAGAAACAATGTTATCAAATCCCATTAAGATGGCGGGCGCTACGAACTAATGGAATTCGCGATTTCTTCGCGTCATTCGCAGACTTTTTTCTGCATCAATCCGCAAAATCTGCGGATTTTCTTGATTTTTTGATTTTAATGCGCTCGCCCTGCGCCCTATGGTGCTTTACATTTTTGTTAGCAAGTTCTAACATAGCATAAGGCGACATAGCTCTTATCAAATTGGAGGCAGCAACAAACCTGCTTAGGCGGTTGGGAGTGCTAACGCCGTTAGCATGGGCTTAAAGCGCCTGTGGCGCAAGGAGGCAAAAAAATGTATTGGAGGATGGTTGCGGGGGCGTTGTTCCGGCAGAAGGGGAAGATGGTGATGGTGGCGCTTACCGTTGCGTTGGGGGCGTCTTTGGCGACGGCTATGCTGAATGTGATGTTGGATGTGGGGGACAAGGTGAATCAGGAACTCAAGACCTACGGCGCGAATATCAATGTGCTGCCGCGGGGGGCATCGCTTTTGGGAGACCTCTACGGGCTGGATGAGGATTCGGGGCTGCCGGACAAATATTTGGCGGAAGCGGAGCTGGGCAATATCAAGACGATTTTCTGGGCTTTCAATATTGTTGATTGGACGCCCTATCTTAAAACGAGGGCGCAGCTTACCGTGCAGGGCGGCGGGAAAAACCTTGCCGGTGTTGCCGAGGCGCGGGTGGTGGGGACGTGGTTCAGCCATCATATCGAGCTGCCTACGGGGGAGGCGCTGGATACGGGGATGCGGAACATGAAGAGCTGGTGGGAAGTGCAGGGGCGCTGGCTTGGCGATAACGAGGGGAACGCCGCCATGGTCGGGCGCATTCCGGCGGAACGCTATGGTATCCACGTGGGAGATGTGATTACGCTGGATACGGGGGGCGGCGGCGATGAGGGCAGAGCCGCTTTTCTGGTGCAGGGCATTTTTAACGCCGGCGGGGACGAGGACGAGGCTATCTATGTGCCGCTGGCTGCCGCTCAGGGGCTGACGGGGCGGGAGGGGCTGGTCAGCTCGGTGGAAGTGAGTGCGCTTACGACGCCGGATAACGAGCTCTCCCGCCGCGCCGCGCAGGACCCCAAAAGCCTTTCGATTAAGGAATGGGACACTTGGTATTGCACCGCCTATGTCAGCGCCATCTGCTACCAGATTGACGAGGTGATAAGCGGCGCCGTTTCCAAGCCTATCCGGCAGGTCGCCGAATCGGAGGGCGCCATCTTGCAGAAAACCCAGCTCCTCATGCTCCTCATCACTATCCTCAGTCTTGCCGGTTCTGCGCTGGCGATTTCCAATCTGGTGACGGCCGGCGTGATGGAACGGGCGGCGGAAATCGGGCTGCTCAAGGCAATCGGCGGCTATGACGCGCCCATTTCGGCGCTCGTGCTGACGGGCATCATGATTACCGGCATTGTGGGGGGGGCGGCAGGGTATTTTGCGGGGCTTGGTTTTGCGCAGATCATAGGGCAATCGGTGTTCGACCAAGCGATCGAGATTAAGCCGATGGTGATTCCGCTGGTGGCGATACTCGTGTTTCTGGTAACGCTGGCGGGGAGCATCCCCTCGGTCAGGCTCCTCCTCTCGCTGCGTCCTGCGGAGGTGCTGCATGGGCGATAGCGCCGCAGGCGGTTTTAGCGTATCAGTCAAATCTGCCCGGTTAAGGTATAAAGAACAGCCCACGCAGAGGCGCGGAGTGTTACTTTGATACGCTAAATAGCCCTTCCATGAATTCCAAAATCTGAATTCTAAAATCCTAATGCGCTCTAAAAAAAACCTTGCAAATTCTTGAAACATGTGCTTTAATTAAAGCATGCTAAAAACAAGCGAGGAAATTATGTTGATTAACTGCCCCGAATGCGGCGAGGACGGCTGCTCCCTTTTCTGCAAAGAGGGGGCGCTTGCGTTTTTTCATGGAAATGTGATGATCGAAGAGGCTAAATGCGTTCTCTGCGGGGAATGGAAGGGCGTGGGGACTATCCCTGTCTGTATCGCCGGCTGCAAGCATGGCGGCGCTCAAAAGATCATCGAAGATGAATCGGTAGACTGTAAAAGAGGGCGGGCAGTCGAAACGCTTGCCTTCTATAAGTAATACAATTTTAGGAGTAATTATGAGTGTACAGCAATCTTTATTTGTCCTAGCAGACCCCGGAAAGTGTTCGGGCTGTAGGGCGTGCGAAGTCGCCTGTTTTGCAGGGCATCGCGCAGAAAAAACTAAAACGGTTGGTACGATTACCAGCCCCGTGATCCCGCGCCTCTATCTGGCGAAGAACGGCGGGATTTGTATGCCGGTCCAGTGTCATCACTGTGAGGACGCGCCTTGCAAGAAGTCCTGTCTTACCGGCGCAATCGAGCGGAAGGACGGCGTGGTCGTAATCAACGAGCGGAAGTGTATCGGCTGCAGAAACTGCGCCATATCCTGTCCATTCGGCGCCATCGAAGTTTTCTCGCTCTGCGAAGCAAGCGCTTTCGAGACGAACTGTTCCCGCAAGGTAACGCCGAAAATCGTCTTCAAATGCGACCTCTGCACCGGCGAAACCGAACCCGCCTGCGTCAAAACCTGTCCGAACGAGGCGCTCCGCCTGGTCGACGCGCAAAGTGAAATCGTCGATAAGCGTATCAATGCGATAAACGCATTTGGCGCGTATAACCCGCCCGCACAGAGCGCGGCAGCAGCATCAGCAGGAGGCGCAAAATGACCGTTGTTACCATAGATAAAGATATTTGCACGGGGTGCCAAGAATGTACGAAGGTTTGCCCCGTTTTTGCCATTGAAGGAAACCCCCACGAGCCGCAGACCATCGTCGAAGACCGCTGTGTCATGTGCGGGCAGTGTGTACAGAAGTGTAAGTCCTACATTTCGTCGGTCGACCACGGCATCGAGCTTTACCAGAAGAAACGCGCCGAGCGCAATCTTCCCGCGGCGGTCACCGAGCCGCTCTTCGCCGCTCATAACGTCAGCCACATTCAGGAAGTAATCGACGTGCTGGACAGGAAAGCGAAGTTCACGATGGTGCAGGCAGCGCCCGCCGTCCGCGTCGCCCTTGCCGAAGATTTCGGCTTCCCGCTGGGGAGCCTTACCCCCGGAAAAATGGCGGCGGCGTTCCGCAAAATCGGCTTTAGCAGAGTTTACGACACCGACTTCAGCGCCGACCTGACGATCATGGAAGAGGGCACCGAGCTCGTCCAGCGCGTTACCAAAGGCGGCACCCTCCCGATGTTTACCTCCTGCTGTCCCGCGTGGGTCCGCTACCTCGAAGTGAATCACCCCAATCTGACGAAGCACCTTTCCACCTGCAAGAGCCCCCAGCAGATGCTCGGTCCCGTATTCAAGACCTACGGAGCGAAACTCAACAAAGTCGCGGCAAAAGACGTCTTCTCGGTTTCGGTTATGCCCTGCACGTGCAAAGAATTCGAGTGTTCGCGCCCCGAAATGAAAGGTTCAGGCGAGCGGGATGTTGATGTCGTGCTTACCACCCGCGAGCTTGGCTACCTCATCAAGCATTACGGCATTGATTTTGCAAACTTAAGTGAAGAGCCCTTCGACCCGCCGCTCGGCGAGTATACCGGCGCCGGCGTAATTTTCGGCGTAACAGGCGGCGTTATGGAAGCGGCGCTCCGCACCGGCTACAAGCTGATTACCGGAAAAGAGCTGAAAGACATTGATATTCTGCCGGTTCGCGGCAACGAAGGCTTCCGCAAGGCTGAGGTTCAAGTCGGCGACCTGACCCTGAAAGTCGGCATCGTTACCAACTTGAAGAACATCGACCCGATTATGGAGCAGCTCGAAGCGGGCACGCTGGATTGCCACTTTGTCGAGGTTATGACCTGTCCCGAAGGCTGTATCTCCGGCGGCGGGCAGCCCAAGCTCATCTCGGATAAAGACATTCCCGAAGCCTACGGGCAGCGGCGCAAGGGGCTCTACGATTGCGACAAGGGACTCCCCCTCCGCAAAAGCCACGAGAACCCCGACATCAAGAAAATATACGATGATTTCCTGAAAGAGCCTTGCGGCGAGAAATCGCACCACCTCTTACACACAACGTATAAAGGCTGTGAAGGCGGCCATCACTAGAACCGATAGCGCTCTTATCCTCGCCGGAGGTAAGGGCGCTCGTATCGGCTATGACAAGAAGGAACTCGTCCTTGACGGGGTGCGGGTCATCGACAAGCTGATTGGCGCATTGCGCACCAGTTTTGACCAGCTTATCGTGTCGTCCAATACGCCATTCGAGCGCGAGGGCGTCGTTACCGTCCACGATGAGCTGGGCGCCGGTCCCCTTGCCGGTATTTTCAGCGCGTTAAAAGTCTGCACGAGTGAGTACCTCTATGTGACCGCCTGCGATATGCCTTTTATTTCGCTCGAGTATATCGAAAAGTTAAAAGAAATAATTTTGCAGCATGATGTTGAGGCAGTTGTTACGAGGCGAAAAGACGGCTTTTTAGAGCCCTTTAACGCCTTTTACAAAGCCTCGTGCGCGGATACAATCCGTGAACAGCTTGCGGCGGGGGAATACAAGATAGGCTACCTCCTTAAAAAACTCAATCTGCATATCATAGATGCGGTGAGCGAGGATATGTTTTTTAATATTAACTACCGCGAGGATTTGGACGATGCACAACTACGAAGGATGATGGGGGGATAGAGAACGATTGCAAACTGGAATCTTCCCATAGTCCATAATCCATAATCCAGAGCCCTCTCATCCTCACTTCTTCATTATTCAACATTTTCTACGCTCTATCCGATAATCTTTGAGAGGAGTGTATTTTAATGATGGGAATATCCAAAAAATTGTTTTTTGTGGTCTGTTTTCTTTGTTCGGCTTCTTTTTTTCAGATTTATGCCGCAAATATTTCATTTATGGTTATCGAAACGGGCGGAGCCGCGCTTGCCGCAAAAGGAATGGCGGAGCTTTGGGAAGACGGCATCATGGATGTTTTCTTTGATGCAGGGCATATCATCTCGAATGCGCGGACAAAAAAAATACCCGCTCAACCTACGAAAGAAGAGTTCCCTGAGGAAGCCTTGCGTGATTTTCAGGATGCCGATGAAGGCAGCTCGGAGTATTTTATTATCGCATTCCTTAACTATGGAGATACAATAACGACAGAAGCTACCGCGCCTGAATCGGTCAACCTCCGCCTCTATAAAGTGGCGCCGTATAAGTTTTTGATGGAAAAAACGGCGAATGGGAAATATAATCCGAGTGAAGATGCATTAACAGACGTGAAAAAACTGGCAAAGGCGATTATTCCGTATATCGGGAGGAAAATGTGAAAAATAATGACAAAAGAACACCTTTCCGCTTTTTGGCGCTGCTTGTTCTAAGCGCTTTTCTATGCACGGGAGCATCCCCAATTTGGGAGGGAGCGGGCGCAGTCGCCCCTTACGGCGCGCTTCCCGAACGGGGTTATTATGTTTCCAGCAATGCTTTCCCTAAAAACACCGTTGTTGATGTGTATAATCCCGAGTCGGGAATGTCCATTCAGGCTATCGTCAGCAATTCGCAAACCATACCCGGGGGGCTTGTCCTCCTTTCCCGCGATGCTTCTACCGCTATCGGCTTGGCAGCTAATGCGGTAGGAAGAATCCGGCTTACCTCTCCCGCCGACCCCGGTGTCGCCAACGCGAGATTCCTCGACGGGCGAAGCATATCCGGCGACCCCGACTTTGACCCGAATGCCGCCGTAAAAAGCTATCTTGTTCCGGAGGAGTTTGCCTCCGGATCGCCGTCTGCATGGAACAGGGTTGAGGCTCCGGCTGCGCGAAACGGCGTCGAGACGCCCTCTTCGTGGAGCGGCGTTGAGACGCCTTCGTATTCCGTGCTTGACGGGAGTGTGACGGTGCAAAAGCCTGATGCACCGGAAATAGCGGCGATGTATCCCGCGCCCTTCGTTACTTCTTCCATCAACATACGAAATGATGTGCCTGTGCCGACAGCATACGTACCCGACACGGCGATGCCAGGAAGTCCTCCGCTTGATAATCAAGACATTGCGGAAGATACGCCGCCGATCATGCGGGCTGCGGCGCCTACCGCGATCATGGCGGCTGCCGTACCGGAACCGAGGCTGGATGTTCCAGAAAAGCCAGACTATGCGGGCGCCACGCCGCAGCCCCCAAAAAATGCGCCCTTGCTACAATTACCGGAATCGGCGTTTAGCGTCCCGGAAAAGCCAGACTATGTAGGCACCGCGACTCAGCCCTCAAAAAATGCGTCCTTGTTGCAATTACCGGAATCGGCGCTTAGCATCCCGGAAAAGCCAGACTATACGGGCGCTGTAACAAGCCCAACAATTGCGCCCCCGATTCAAATGCAAATAGCGAAATCGGCGCCGGACATCCCGGAAACATCGGTCTATTCGGGCGCGGCGGCTCTACCTCCAAATGCGCGCTCGCTTGAATTGGCGGAACCGGCGCCGGACATCCCGGAAACGCCGGATTACCCGGTCGTAGCGACTCAGCCCAAAAATGCTTCGTTGATGCAATTGGCGGAACCGGGGCTGGACATTCGGGAGAAGCCGGATTACTCGGGCGCCGCGACTCAGCCCAAAAATGCTTCCACGCTTAAATTGACGGAACCGGCGCTGAGTATTCCAGAACGGACGGAAAATCCGGACTACTCGGGGATAGCGGCTCAGCCCAAAAATACTTTGACGCCTTCATTGACGGAACCGGCGCTGAACATTCCAGAAAGGCAGGAGAAGCCTGACTATTCGGGCGCCGCGGCTCAGCCGAAAAATGCCTCGACGCTTTCATTAGCTGAACCGGCGCTGAACATTCCAGAAAGGCAGGAGAAGCCCGACTATTCGGGCGCCGCGGCTCAGCCGAAAAATGCCTCGACGCTTTCATTAGCTGAACCGGCGCTGAGTATTCCAGAACGGACGGAAAATCCGGACTACTCAGGGATAGCGGCTCAGCCGAAAAATGCTTCGGCGCTTGAATTAGCTGAGCCGGCGCTTTATATGCTGGAGATACCTGACTATTCGGGCGCTTCGTCTCAGCCGAAAAATGCTTCGGCGCTTGAATTAGCGGAGCCGGCGCTGAATATGCGGGAGAGACCTGACTAATCGGGCGCCTCGTCTCAGCCGAAAAATGCTTCGGCGCTTGAATTAGCTGATCCGGCGCTGAATATGCGGGAGAAGCCTGAATACTCAGGG
>JAITNZ010000001.1 GCA_031290205.1 Spirochaetaceae bacterium | reverse complement strand
TGCGTTCATTTCCGCATTTGCTAGCGGAAGCGGATCGCCAAAACAAATCGCACTCCCGCCAGAAATTACCGCGACACTTTTATCCTTTTGTCTGCTTGCTACACGAAACATCATAATTTGTTTTAGCATAGTCTGCTTTGTTTTTCAAGGGTATTATTTAACGGATACTATGTCACCTACTGTAAATGTTTCGGGTAAAACCGTTGCGCTTCGCGCCGGTAGCGGAGTTCCTGCTTCGACCATTCTTGAAATATATTCCGGCTTGTAAACGGCTTCTCCGGTATCGGGGTCGATTTTACCTACCGGATGTTTTTTATTACGCGGGTTTCCGTTCGCGTCCCTGAAACCGGTCACTTCATAAATATAGATATACTTTCCTACTTTCATTCTCGATAAATACGCCATTAAGTTCTCCTTGTTGTCATAATACTATTATGACAACATTTCAAAACAAAGTCAAGCAGTGTAAGCATATTGAGGGGGGTTTTGGCGCATTTCGCTGGATTTTTGAGTGAAATTCCACATGCGCTTGTTGTCATAATATTTTAAGGGAATTTAGCATGTACCTTTCGAGGTTTAACTCAAAAAGAGCTTGCCAACGAGCCGGGATTATGAAAAGAACGCTGGATATGTATCTTGGCTACCGTGAATCTATGCCCCGCGCCCGTCCCCTCGATTAAAATCGCGGGGCACCTGCTCAAGCTCGGGAGCTGCTGGAGGTATTGATAAAAAGTTGGCTTCTTTGCTATACTATCACAAAAGGACTGATTATGGCTGAACAATTGCAGATGGTTACTTTTCAACTTGCCCAGGAATTTTATGGGATTAACATTCTTGACGTAAAAGAGATTGTCCGTGTCCAAGATGTGCGTGCGATTCCCAACGCGCCCTCTTATGTTGAGGGGATTTTTAATCTGCGAAGCGAGATTATTCCTGTCCTCAATCTTCGCAAGCGGTTTTCGTTAAAAAAGAGCGTTGAATCGCATGAGGACGAGTTGCTTTCGGGTTTTGTGATTATCGAAGTTGACGGCATGAAGCTGGGGGTTATCATCGACCGCGTTTCGCGGGTTGTTACCATCAGTATTAACGAAATTCAAGCGCCGCCGCAGATGATCAGCGGCATCGGCGCGGAGTACATACAGGGCGTTGTACGCCAGGAAGAGCAGTATCTTATCATTTTGAACATTAGAAATCTCTTTAATCCTAAGGAATTGCAGAAAATTGCGAGTCTCCGATAGCCGCGATAGCCGCGAAAGCAGCAAAAAATGCCACCGGGATTGCCGCTAGGACACAAAATGAAGCTGATTAACGTTAAAGACCTTATTCCGCGCACGCTTGAACTTTTTAAGAAAAAAATAGAGGGCGATGAAAGCACTATTTTTAACGGGTATTCCTTAAATTTGCTGGGCAAAGATTGCATTTCCGGCATCATCGTTGCCATCGTAGCTCTCCCGCTTTCGATGGCGTTTAGCATCGCGGCGGGCGCTTCGCCGGCACAGGGCATTTACACGGCTATCATCGCCGGTTTTTTTATCAGCGCGCTTGGCGGCAGCCGTTTCCAAATCGGCGGACCCACCGGCGCGTTTGTCGTCATCATTTTTAATGTTATCGCCACAAACGGTATGTCGGGGCTCCTCGCCGCTACGATTCTTGCAGGCGTTTTCCTCGTGCTCATGGGCGTTTTCGGGCTGGGGCGTTTTATCAAGTATATCCCCTATCCCGTTACCACCGGTTTTACCACCGGCATAGGGCTGTTGATTTTTTCGCAGCAGATGAAGGATTTTTTCGGGCTGAACATCGAAAAGAGTTCGCCAGAGTTTATCAACAAATGGATTGAGCATTTTGAGGCGGCGGCAAGCGCCGATCTGGTAACCCTCACTGTCGGGCTGGGGACGATGGCTATCATCATCATTGCGCGCCGTTTTGCCCCGCGCGTCCCCAGTGCGGCGGCGGGCGTGCTCGTCATGACGCTTGTCTGCACGGTGGCGAAAGCGTTGCTTCAGGATATTCCGTTCGAAAGACTCGATGCGTACAATGAGCTTGAACGCTTTTTCATTACGCAGGTAGATAGTTTAGATACGATTTCGACGCGCTTTGGCGGCATCCCGCAGGCATTGCCGCATCTGGACATCCCCCCGCTTTCGTTTGCCGTTTTTCAAAATGTCTTCCCCGCGGCGCTTTCCATTGCGTTGCTTGCCGCGATAGAATCGCTCCTTTCGGCGGTGGTTTCGGACAGTATGTCCGGCGACAAACACAACTCGAATACCGAACTCTTCGCGCAGGGCATTGCGAACATTGCGTCGGCGATTTTCGGTGGCATCCCTGCGACAGGCGCCATCGCCCGCACGGCGACGAATATCAAATCTGGTGCGGTAAGCCCCGTTTCGGGCATAGTGCATGCAATAGTGCTGCTCCTCTTTGTGCTGTTTCTCGCGCCGGCGGCATCGGCGATACCGCTTGCCTCCCTTTCGGCAGTGTTGATTATCGTCGCATGGGATATGAGCAACGTCCCGCGGTTTATCCGCATCATCAGGACGGCGCCGAAGAGTGATACGATAGTTTTGGTCATCACCTTTTTATTAACCGTGCTTGTTGATTTAAGTTATGCCGTCGTAATCGGCGTACTCCTTGCCATATTCCTCTTTATGCGACGCATGGTGGAATTGGGGGGCGTCCGCACCGGTAACGATGCGCTCATCGAGCATCTTGTTTCCGGCGAAAAGAGCCCGCAGATGCAGGATTCCGCGAAGGCGCTCTTCGGGAAAGACACCGAACTCATCGAAATAAACGGACCGTTTTTCTTCGGCATTGCCGATATGCTGCAAGGGACGCTCGGCTCGCTCGGAAGGACACCGAAAAAAATCGTCCTCCGCATGCGTTTTGTCCCCGCCATTGATTCAACCGGCATTGCCGCACTTGAATCCTTTTTGTTAAATTGCCGTCAGAAAAAAATTCGCCTAATCATCACGGAATGTAACGACCAACCGAAACGGGCGCTCGAAAAATCAGGCTTTCTGGAAAACATAGGCGCCGGAAATTTTCTGTCCGCCATCGAAGATGCGGCAGACGACTAAGCAGGAAGGAATGGAAAGATCCTTTTTAAAATAGACCTTTTTGAAACTAGGGGCAGGCAAGATTGCGAAAGATTTGTCCGCAGTTTGAAGCCCAAAAGCGCAAAGCATAATGGGTTTATGTTGAGCATTTTGGGCGAAAAAATGCGGGTAAAGGTGAGCAAGATTGCCGCGCATGAGTTTCGAAAGAGGTCTAATGGCGGAGGCGTGTGAGAATCGAACTCACCAAGGATGTTTCCACTCTTTGACGGATTTGAAGTCCGCAGCCACCACCAGGCGACATTCACCTCCATAGCAATCATAATATCAAACTGGAGCTCTATTGTCAAGCATTCGCATATATGATAATATCATTGAACTTGATGATAAGGAGGAAAAAAGAGTAACTATTCAGGCGTATTGAGTGCAAAAGGCGTGGACGGCTTAGGACGTACATGGTCATGCTTCTTCAATACGTCATGCTTGGGATGAGGGGTATCGGACCTCAAGTGGATGACGCCCTTTTCATACTGAAAGCGAGGGCGGAAGGCGCCAAAGGCGCATTGAATTGTTACGAAAAACATGCGTGAGTTTTCAGGTAAATGGGCAATAGTCATCACCGCGCTCCTTTGGAGTACTAGCGGGCTCTCGATAAAATTCCTCGACTGGCACCCCATCATCATCGCCGGCGGGCGGAGCTTTTTCGCGGCAGTCTTTATGATTGCGGTGCGCCTGCTCTTCGGTAGCGGCGGCGGCGCCCCTTTACGGCGCACGCTGAAAACGCCCGCATTCTGGGGTGCGGGATTATCCTACAGCGCAACGATGCTCCTCTTTGTTGTGGCGAACAAGCTTAGCTCGTCGGCAAACGTGATACTCCTCCAATACAGCGCGCCTGTGTGGACGGCAATCCTCGCGTGGATCATCATCAAAGAAAAACCGAAGCCTGAGCATTGGGGGGGAATGGCGCTCGTCTTTGCCGGATTCTTCGTGTTTTTTAAGGACGCGCTTGGTAACGGCACCCTCAGCGGGGACACGCTCGCCGTTGCCTCAGGAGTTGCCTTCGCCGCCAGCTCAGTTTTTTTACGGATGATGCAAGATGGCAACCCAGCAGACGGCTTGATTTGCGCCCATATCATCAGCGCCCTCTTCTGCATCCCGTTCATCATCCTCTACCCACCCCAGCCTGAAATGCTGAATCTGAAATCGGCGCTCACCATCCTCTATATGGGCTTTGTCCAGATAGGCGCCGCATCCCTCCTCTATTCCTATGGCATGAAAAAAATCAGCGCGATGAGCGCCATGCTGATATTCCCCATCGAGCCAATCTTAAACCCAATTTGGGTGCTCCTTGTGATGAACGAAATCCCCCCCCTCCAAGCAATAGCCGGCGGCGCGATAATTATTTTTGCTGTCTTCGCGACAAACGTCGTGGGAATCATACGCGAACGGCGCGGGGAGTAGGGAGTATTGTGCGTTTTTGAAGCTCTCAATTTGCGCTGCTTTCGCAGCGTCCCTTATCCCTTATTTGTATCCTACCGCGGTGCAGTTGCCTACGCTGTCTACCGCAACACCTTTGAATTCTGAGCGGGCGCCGGCGCTGGTCGGCTGTGCCCACAAGGCGTCGCCGTTAAAGCTGTCGTAGAGTACTACGACAGCATTCCTCTCCTCGGAGCTTCCCGTCGCGCTTGCGTCGCCGTAATTACAACTGCCGACTTGGATTCCCGCCGCATAGACGTTGCCGAGTGCGTCCGCCGCAACACCGTAAAATGCCGCCTATCAAAAACCCGAGAATTGTCAAGTGAGGTGTGAATGGTTGGGTGCACTTCAAAATTCGTGGTAAATCAGGTAGGTGCTATGGAAATCTCCAGTATAAGGAGGGGGAAGTCTCCCCCTACGGGCGCACTGCGTTGCGCCCTACCCCCTCTGCGGGGCGCCGCCCCGCAACGCCCCGCTGGGGGGGCGAGGTGCCCCCCCAGACCCCCCGTTAGCAT
>JAITNZ010000207.1 GCA_031290205.1 Spirochaetaceae bacterium | reverse complement strand
TCTGAAGCATGGGAGTATTATATAGGCGGCTACCAACCCGCCCAAAAATGGCTTAAAGACCGCAAAGGCAAAGCTTTATCGTTTGCGGACTTAGAACATTATAAAAATATTATTTTTGTTCTTCTTACAACAATAAAAATACAACAACAGATTGACGAGATATTATTGTGACGCACTCATGGATACAGGACTCCCCCGATATTCCCCGATGGCTTGGAAACTGTATACGACACAGGCGACAAAAAGGCGGGAACGTATTGGCGTGCAGTCGGCACATGGACAAGGCACGGGGGCTAGTACACACCCCAGATTGATGAAGAACGAGCCTCGCACAGAGGCACGGAGGACGCAGAGAGATTTTCTTTGCTCCGTGTTCTCGGTGCCTCCGTGAGAGAATTAGAAAGAGAAAGAAGAATTTAAGCGCAGACGACGCGGACTTTCGCGAACAAGAAGAAAATGTTGAAGAAGAATGTCCGCAGGGGGAAGGCTTTCTCAGGTGCGCGGCACGAACGGTATCGCGCACGCACTCCCGTCATACGGGGGGCAATCTCGTGCAGCGGCACAAGCGCTCGCTGCAATACACGACGCCACGAGCATTTGCTGGAAGCGCCACTTCCTGTCTCGGACGCCTTTTTCTCACTAAAGGCAAGGCTTAGACCGCCTGTGGCGGCGTTACCGCGCATCTTACTGTTTAACACAGATGAAGAAAATTGCGGAGTGAAAATCTGTGTCTATCTGTGTCTATCTGTGGACAAATTTTTAATGCGCTCGCCCTGTCTGAAAATGCGGGTGCAATTTATTTTTCGGGGTAAATTCTAAAGTGATACCTATAATGCTAACGGGGGGTCTGGGGGGCACCTCGCCCCCCCAGCGGGGCGTTGCGGGGGGATACCCCCCGCAGAGGGGGTAGGGCGCAACGCAGTGCGCCCGTAGGGGTCGACTTCCCCCCTCCTCTACTGGATTACTACCATAGTGCCGGCTGATTTACCCAGAATTTGGAAGTGCACCCGTAGCACAAATGGGGAGTTGCTGAAGCTAGTTTTTTTCGCTACACTGTTACCCATGAATGCAAACGAACTGAGGCAAAAATATATTGATTTTTTTCTGTCGAAGGGGCACGCGCGGATTCAGGGGAAGAGCCTCCTCCCCGAAAACGATCCGACTGTGCTTTTTACCACGGCGGGGATGCACCCGCTTGTTCCCTACCTCCTCGGCGAAGAGCATCCGGCGGGGAAGCGCCTTGTCAATTTTCAGAAGTGCATTAGGACGGGGGACATTGACGCGGTTGGCGACCAGAGTCACCTCACCTTTTTCGAGATGCTGGGAAACTGGTCGCTCGGCGAATACTTTAAGGAAGGCGCCATCAGGATGAGCTATGAGTTCCTCACCTCGCCGCAGTGGCTCGGCATTTCTCACGAAAAACTCGGCGTAACCGTGTTTGCAGGCGAGGAGGGCATCCCGAAAGACGACGAATCCGCCGCCGTGTGGCGCACGCTCGGCTTTTCTGACGAGCGCATATCCTACCGACCACGCGAGGATAACTGGTGGGGACCTGCCGGCGCGACCGGACCCTGCGGACCTGACAGCGAAATGTTCATCGACATGGGGAAGGCGCCCTGCGGACCAGACTGCGCGCCGGGCTGCGGCTGCGGCAAGTGGCTTGAAATCTGGAACGATGTTTTCATGCAGTATAACAAGGATAAAGAAGGCGCCTACATTCCGCTGGCGCGCAAATGCGTCGACACCGGCATGGGCGTCGAGCGCACCGTGACGATACTTTCCGGCAAGAAATCGGTCTACGATACCGAAATCTTCGCCCCGATAATCGCGGCAATCGAGCGTGCGGTGGCGGGCGAGGCAGCAAAAAAATACAAATACGGCACGGACGGCGAAAAAGACCGCTCGGTGCGGATTATCGCCGACCATATCCGCGCCTCGACGTTTATTTTGGGCGACCCGAAGGCGGTGATGCCTTCCAACGTGGGGGCGGGCTATGTCCTGCGCCGCCTTATCCGCCGCGCCGTTCGCCACGGGCGTAAAATCGGCGTCGAGGGGAGGTTTTTGGCGCCGATTGCCGAGGTGATTATCAACGAATTCTGCGGACCCTACCCCGAATTGGAGCAAAACCGCGCTCTCATCCTCAATGAACTCGAAAAAGAGGAGCAAAGATTCCTTGAAACATTGCTTAAAGGCGAAAAAGAGTTTGAAAAACTCCTCCCCAACCTGCTCAAAGACCCCAAAAAGGTGATGTCGGGGCGGCTGGCGTTCAGGCTTTACGATACGTTCGGCTTTCCCATCGAGCTGACGGAGGAGTTGGCGAAGGAAAACGCGCTCAGCGTGAATAGGCTTGAGTTTGATGCGGCGTTTGCCAAGCATCAAGAGACCTCCCGTGCCGGCGGCGACCAGATTTTCAAGGGCGGGCTTGCCGACCACAGCGAAATTACGACGAAGTATCACACGGCGACTCACCTCTTGCAGAAGGCGTTGCAGCTTGTGCTTGGACCGCATGTTGCTCAGAAAGGCTCGAATATTACCGCCGAGCGAATGCGTTTTGACTTTTCGCACGGTGCGCCGATGACGAAAGACGAGATCGCCCGCGTCGAGAGCATCGTCAACGAACAGATTGAGAGGGACATTCCTGTTACGATGGAAGTGAGCGACCTCGAGGCGGCGAAGGCAAACGGAGCTACGGCGCTTTTCGGCGAAAAATACGAGGCGCAGGTAAAAGTCTACACGATAGGTGATTTTTCAAAAGAAGTCTGCGGCGGACCGCACGTTGAACACACCGGCACGCTGGGGCGCTTCAAAATCGAAAAAGAACAATCCTCCTCGTCCGGCGTGCGCCGCATCCGCGCCGTGCTGAGTTAGTGAGGATCTGGTGTGGGTTTAGCGATAGAAAAAGACAAGTGCTATACCGCTGCGGATTTTTTTGAGTGGGAGCCGGATTCAGGCGAGCGTTACGAGTTGGCGGACGGCGGGGCATATATGATGGCAGGCTGTTCGCGCAGGCATGAAGAGATTAACGACAATTTATTCATGCTGATTCGCGGCGCCCTTAAAGGGAAGCCCTGCCGTGTATATTCGGAAAACTTTGCCGTGCGGCTCTTCCCCGACCTTGAGCGCAAAGATAATTGTGTATTTCTTCCCGATATATTCGTTGTCTGCGACAGGAAAAAACTCGACGAGCGGGCATGCAACGGCGCGCCTGATTTAATCATCGAGGTGCTCTCCCCCTCTACCGCGCGCTTTGACCGTTTAGTAAAGTTCAATAAGTATCTGGAAGCATGCGTGAAAGAATACTGGATTGTTGATCCGGAACTTAATACGATACAGGTGCATAGATTGGGCACGACTAATAACTCATGCGCGGCAATCTTGCACCGCCTTTGCCCACATTTTTTTGCCCAAAATGCTCTACATAAACCCATTATGCTTGCGCTTTTGGGCTTCAAACTGTGGGCAAATTCGGCACAATCTTGTCTGCCCCTAGTTATTAGACGTGCCCTATTACAAAACAAGCGTTATGTTACTTCGGTATATAATGATGAAGCGAAGATTGATGTGCTATCGCTTCCCGGTTTGACGATAAATACGCAGGATGTTTTCACTGCGGAAGAGGAAGGTATATAATAATCGTATGTTGATAATAGAAAAAATTCAAAATGGTATTGTCCTTGACCATATCAAGGCGGGGCAGGGAGTGCGGATTTTTAATTGGCTGGGGCTGGGAAAGTCGCCGCACATGATAGCGTTTGTGGTGAACGCCGCCTCTTCGGAAATGGGCAAGAAAGATATTATTAAAATATACGATACCATTTCTATCAACTTTGATATTCTTGGTTTAATCGATCCAGAGATAACGGTTAATATTATCGAAAATCAAAAAGTGATAAAAAAAATTAGCTTACAGCTTCCTGAACGGGTCGAAAATATACTCACCTGTAAAAACCCTCGCTGCATCACCTCAACAGAGAAGTATATCCCGCATATCTTTCACCTCAGTAATGCGGCAAGCGGCACCTACACATGTGAATACTGCGATGAAACAAGAAGCGCCGAGGATTTTAGATGATTACACTTCTTGATGGTTTTAGAATAGTTGATGCTACTTCTAATTTTATAGGTCATGTCGTTGTTGAAAACGGTGTGATTATCGATGTAATCGGATTGGATGAATCGCTGGAAGATAAAAAACCTCTTTTTTCAAAATATCTGATGAGTGCGACGCAGATTATAAGGGGGAGAGGAGATTTATATCTGATGCCCGGCTTTATCGATATGCACGCACACTTCCGCTATCCGGGGTTTTCCGAAAAGGAAACGCTGGAGTCGGCGTCTCTTGCCGCCGCACGGGGGGGCTGGACCACCGTTGTCTGTATGGCAAACACCAATCCGGTAATCGACACTATTGAACTTGCCGCAGATATAAAATGCCGCTCTGATGCGCTCAGATTAATCGACCTCTATCCTGTTCTATCATTGACCAAAGGCATGATGGGGAAAGAGCTGTCAGAAATTGCTCTATTAAAAAATCAAAAGGCGGGCTATATGCCGCTGCTCTTATCGGAAGACGGGAAAGATATAGCGGATGATGAAGTATTCCTTTCCGCCTTGCGTTGCGCCGCCGAGCTTGATATACCGGTATCGTGCCACTGCGATTTGCAAAACGAAGCCGCCGCTATCCAACGTGCTATCAATCTTGGGCTTAAAGCAGGATGTCCGTTGCATATCGCCCATGTATCAACCAAAGAATCGGTTGATATAATCGAAAAAACAAAATGGGAACATCGCGAGTTTGCTCTTACTGCCGAGGTTACACCACACCACTTGTTGCTTACCAATGATGACGCGCTGCGTCTGGGCGAAAATACTTTTGGTAAGGTAGCGCCGCCTCTAAGCAGTAAAAAAGACCGGAGCGCGTTGCTCGATGCGCTTGATGACGATACTATCGATGTGATAGCAACCGATCATGCGCCGCATACACAAGCCGATAAAGAGGGGGGGGCGCCTGGTTTTAGCGGGCTGGAAACCGCGTTTCCTGTTCTATGGGATACGCTCATCGATAATGATGAATTCACGGAACAGAGCTTATCACATTACTTAAGCGCCGCTCCCGCTCGAATACTGGGGCTCGACGATAGGGGTTTGATACGAAAAGGCATGCGGGCTGATATTGTCGTCCTCGACCCTGAAAAGAAAACGACGATAAAATTTGCTGATTTTTATTCACGCGGAAAAAACTCCCCATTTTTAGAACGGGACTATAACGGTAAAATACTCTTCACTATGGCAAACGGCAGGATAGTGGAAAATGGATGGTGAAAAGGGAAAAGGGACGATGCGTAGCATCGAGAATTTTGAGACACAATTTAGAGCGACTGCCGATAAAATGTGATTTCAATGCTAGAAAGGCGCCTCGTGTCGGAAGGCTGCTGATTTAGCGTGAACAGTGAATAGTGAATAGTGAACAGTGAATAGTGAACAGAGGATAGTGAACAATGAGTGAATGAGTGCGGGAGGGAGTAGGGGAACGGGGAACAGGGTGAAGAATGAGTGAGTGAGTGAGTGAGTGTGTGTGTGTGTGTGAGGGTGTATAAACTTGTATAGTATAGATAAATTATATCGTGCGGTTAGCGAGAAGGGGAATGTTTGTGTCGGATTGGATACGGCAGTGGAATATCTTCCGCCTTCATTGCTCAAAAAATCTGGAAACGAAGCGGAGGCTATACTCAGTTTTAATAGGGCGATTATCGAGGCGACGCTGGATGTCGCCGCTTGTTATAAGGTGCAGATTGCCTATTACGAAGCGCTTGGGCTTGCGGGGCTGGGCGTGTATGCGCAAACTTTGCGCGCTATAAAAGAGCGCGGCGCGCTTGCGATTGCCGACATCAAGCGCGGCGACATTGCCGACACTGCCGCCCGTTATGCGAAGGCGCATTTTTCCGGCGATTTCGAGGCGGATTTTGTGACGCTCAACCCGTATATGGGGATGGATTCGCTGGAACCCTGGCTTCTCGAAGCGCACCAACGGGGGAAGGGCGCCTTCGTGCTTTTGCGGACGAGCAATAAAGGTTTTGCGGATTTTGAGGGGCGGCGCCTCAAAGAGGGCGGCTTTGTCTACGATGCCGTCGGCGAGAAACTGAACGCTCTTGCCGCGCAACACAGCGGTGAATGCGGCTTCGGTATATTCGGCGCCGTAGTCGGTGCGGAGGCAAAGACCGCCGCAGAGTGCGAAGAGGCAAAAGCTCTGCGCGCGAAGTACGGCAGTTTATTTTTCTTAATCCCCGGCTACGGCGCGCAGGGCGGCGGCGCAGCGGAGGCGGCGCTTCTCCTGCAAACGGACAAAAACGGCGGCGTGGTGAACGCCTCGCGCTCTATCTTAACGGCGTGGCGCCGGCACGAAGACCCGCCAAGCACGACACTGGCAAGCGCGGCGGAGGCGGCGCGGGCTGCCGCCCTCGAAATGCGAGACGCGATTCGTTTTGTTGCATAAACGGGCGATGCAGAAAAAAGTCTACGAATGACGCGAAGAAATCGCGAATTCATATTGAAAATGTTGAAGAAGAATGTCCACAGGGGGAAGGCTTTCTCGGTCGGCGGCACGAACACTTTCGCGCCAGCGCACGCCGCCATACGGGGAGGCAATCTCGTGCACCGGGGGAAGGCTTTCTCGGACAGGGCACGAACGCTATCGCGCACGCGCTCCTGTCATGCTCGTTACCGCGCACTTTCCTGTAGGGTTTTCCTGTAGGATTTTCCCGAACGCCGCCCCAAACCTGCTTAGGCGGTTTGGACAGTGAACGCCCTTAACTAGGGCAAAAACCGCCTGTGGCGGCTGCTTAGGCGGTTTTGACTGTGAACGCCCTTAGCTAGGGCAAAAACCGCCTGTGGCGGTTAGGCGCTGAACTTTGCTTTCATCATGGTGAAAAAGTCGACTGTTGAGGTGAGGGTTTCGCTTTTTTCGGGATTGAAGGTTTCTATCAGGTGGGGGGGGATTTCATCTAAAAATGGGGAAGGGTTCCTATCCAAGAGCGATTGATTGCGTTTGCGTTTTGCGCAGGCGGTGATGAACAGTTTGTCGCGGGCGCGGGTAATCGCCACATAGAAGAGGCGGCGCTCTTCTTCGATGTTGCCTGCTTCTTCTTCGAGGCTCCGTTCGTGGGGGATGATGCCCTCTTCGGCGCCGGCGATGAACACCACGGGGAACTCCAGCCCCTTCGAGGCGTGTATTGTCATCACGTTCACCTTACCCTTGTCGGCGTCGTCGCCGCGCTCGTCGTGTGTTAAGAGGCTGATGCGGTTAAGGTAGGGATAGAGCGTGGGGTCGAGGTTGTCGGGGTTCGCCTCCCAGCTTTCTATTGATTGCAGAAACGATTCAACCATCGCATACTTAAAGTGCGCCAGTTTCTCGCTCTTGGCATATTCCGAGACGAGATAGCCGTGATAATCAATCGTATCAACGAGGGCGCGCACCTTTGTCGATAAGCCCCGTTTGCCCAGCATCGCTTCGCGTTCTCTTTCTATAAGAGACATAAACTCATCGATTTCGACCTTCGCGACTTCTTCGAAAAATGTTTGCTCGGTATAGCGCATACGGGTCATAGCATCCCAGAGGGGGCATTGATTTTTTTTAGCAAGTTCCATTAATTGCGCGATCGTAGTTTTCCCGATACCACGCCTCGGTGTGTTAATAACGCGCAAGAGGTTGATATCATCATTCTGATTAGCGATCACGCGCAGGTAGCTAATTACATCTTTTATTTCTTTACGGGCGAAAAAACTCTGCCCCCCTGAAACATGGTAGGGTATGTTAGCGGCGAGCAGCGCTTCTTCGATACTCGTGCTGAGTGAATTAGCGCGAAGGAGGATGCCGAACTTATCATAGCGTAACTTTTCATGCACGGATATCGCGCGTATCTGTTCGACAATGAAGTCGGCTTCGGCGCTTTCGTTTTCAGGCATATAGAATGCTATAGGCTTACCGCCTGAATTATCCGCCCAAAGTTTTTTTTCTTTACGCTTGCTATTATGCGCTATCACCCCGTTAGCAGCCTCCAGTATTGTGGTAGTCGAGCGGTAGTTTTGTTCAAGTTTTATTTCGAGGAGTGCGGGAAAATCTTTTTCAAAGTTGATAATATTTTCATAATTCGCGCCGCGCCATGAATAGATTGATTGGTCGTCATCACCGACAACACAGACGTTCTCGTGGGCAAGGAGCTTCATTATTCTATACTGAGCGCTGCTGGTATCCTGAAACTCATCGACCATGATATACTTATAACGCTCTCGATATTTAGCAAGCACCGGCGGCTGCTCTTCGAATATCGTTACCGGCAGCAAGAGCAGGTCGTCAAAATCGCAGGCATTATACACCTTAAGGTTCTTTTGATACTCATCGTATACATCTCTATATGCCGTATTTGCGTTCACCCCCCATTGCGCCATGCCGGTTTTAATATTTGAAAACAGCGCCGCTATATCGCGCGGGTTGTTACCATCACCATATAATTTACATTCACGCAGCGCTTCGCTTACCGCCTGCGTCTTATCGCTCTCGTCATAAATTGAAAAGTTTTTTCGGTAACCAAGTGATTCGATTTCGCTTCGCAGTATCTGCACTCCAAAACTATGAAACGTGCTGACGGTGAGCATCGGGAGTTTGCGTCCGGTAAGCTCCTTCACGCGCAGTTCCATTTCGCGCGCCGCTTTATTTGTGAACGTGAGCGCTAAAATCTGAGACTGAGGGATGCCCTGTTCGAGCATGTGGGCGATCCGGTAGGTGATGACGCGCGTCTTACCGGAGCCCGCGCCGGCGATGATGAGGACGGCGCCCTCAATGCACTTGGCGGCTTGCGCCTGCATAGGGTTGAGGTCGCCGTCAAGATTAAGGCGCAGAGGATTAACTGCCATAGATACCATTTTCCAACACCAGCGCAAGCGCCCGCGCCGCCTTCCCCCGATGGCTAATTTTATTTTTTTCAGCTTGAGGAAGTTCCGCCACCGTGCAGTTCTTTTCCGGCAGAAAGAGGATGGGGTCGTATCCGAAACCGCCCGCCCCGCGCGCTGCACTGATTGTCTTGATAAGCTCGCCCTCCAGCGTCTCCTGCACGGCAAAGAATCTGTTTTCATCGAGCATCAGAACCATAGCGCAGACAAAACGGGCGCTCCGTTCGGGGTGTCCGCCGAGTTCCCGCAAAAGAAGCGCGTTCCGCGCGGCGCTATCGAGCGTTTTCCCGCCAACCGAGCCGTAACGCGCCGAAAAGATGCCCGGCTTCCCCCCCAGAGCGTCAACGCAGAGCCCTGAATCGTCGGCGATGACCGGTTCGTGCACCAAGGTATAGAGAGAGAGCGCCTTAATAAGCGCGTTTTCGAGGAAAGTGGCGCCATCCTCCACCGGGTCGAAGGCGATACCCGCCTCTGAGGGCAGGGCAAGCGCCACGTGCGGCGCCGCCTCTCGCAAAACCTGCGAAAGTTCATCCCGCTTGTGTTCATTCCCCGAAGCAAACCAAATTCTTTTGCTACCTATACTACTCATCATACTCACTTTTTCAAGGGTGCGGCATTTGCTTTTGAATTCTAAAAAAGTCCACAGATGGACACAGATAAACACAGATTTTTCGCAGCTTGATTCTTTATCTGTGTTAATCAGTGTGTATCTGTGGACAAATTTCTTACATACCGACCTCATATATTCATCATTATCACGATTTTTGCTACAATGTTCTATGGTCAGTTCATGGTCAGTTCTATGATAATCGAGGCGCCCTGCAAAATCAACCTTCACCTTGCCGTCGGCGCGAAACGTCCAGACGGCTTTCACGACATTACCAGTGTTTTCCTGTCGCTCAATCTATGCGATACGCTCGAGATTGAGCTGAAAGCGCCCTCCCTATCTTTTGTTGAGTCTGTTGAAATCGAAACGGACGCCTCGGAGCTACCGGCGGAGCTTGCCGCGCCGCTGGAGGCGCTGCCGCCTAAGCAGAATATTATCTATAAGGCGGCAAAACTCTTCTGGAAAACGTGCGGCGCATTGGACGGCAGCGCGCGCCCCGTGAAAATCACCGTGAAGAAACGCATCCCGACGGGCGCGGGGCTCGGCGGCGCTTCCTCGGATGCCGCAGCGACGCTCCTCGCGCTCAACACGCTGACGGGCGGTCCGCTCAGCACCGCCGTTCTGCGGGACGCGGCGGCTGAACTTGGCAGCGATGTTCCCTTTTTTCTTGACGGCGGCGGCGCGGCATTCGTCGAAGGGCGCGGCGAAAAGATCAGGGCGCTTCCCACTCCAAAACTTTTTGTTGTCCTCCTCAACCCGCTCTTCGCAAGCGCCACCGCGCGCGCCTTCAAGCTCCTCGACGATTTCAGGGCAAGCACGCAGCGCCTTGATGCTGATTCTTTTAAAGAAGAAAACCGCAGCAAAACTCTGTCCCCTGACCCTCGTTCCCCCGTTCCCCGTTCGTGGTTAAATTTTTCCGGCTTTCAGAACGATTTTCTTCCCGCCTTGGACGCGCTTGGCACGGATGCGGAAAAAGCGGCGTATCGAGCGATGCTTGCCGATTTGAAAGCAGCCGGCGCGGAGTTTGCAAGCCTTTCCGGGTCAGGTTCGACCTGTTTTGGTGTTTTTGCCCGCGAAAGCGATGCGAAGGCAGCCGCGCTCACGCTTGGGGAAAAATGGTGTTGGGTAACTTCGGTAAGCCCCCGCCTAGACTGCCCCCACGATTTGCCGCATGCCGATTCACGCATCTTAGCCGATAAGTCCCTTATCTAAGTGAAGGCGCGGCTGAACCCGCCTGTGGGTGCACTTCCAAATTCTGGGTAAATCAGCCGGCACTATGGAAGTAATCCAGTAGAGGAGGGGGAAGTCTCCCCCTACGGGCGCACTGCGTTGCGCCCTACCCCCTCTGCGGGGGGTATCCCCCCGCAACGCCCCCCTCGTCAGCAATAGAGCATTATCAC
>JAITNZ010000158.1 GCA_031290205.1 Spirochaetaceae bacterium | reverse complement strand
GTGCTACCGACCGAGAAAGCCTTCCCCTGAAGGCAAGCATGAAACCGCCTGTGGCGGCATAAAAGCCGCAATAAACCTGCTTAGGCGGTTTGGACTGCGAGCGCCGTTCACATGGGCTGGAACCGCCTGTGGCGGCATAAAAGCCGCAATAAACCTGTTTAGGCGGTTTGGACTGCGAGTGCCGTTCACATGGGCTGAAACCGCCTGTGGCGGTGGCGGTGGCGGTGGCGGTGGCGGTGAGAAATTCGGCATTTTGAGAATACCCTGCATTCATACTCAGTATTGTAGCAGATGCAGATTATTTGTCAAGCCCGATTGCTCCGATTTTTGCACCCCCGACCCCATCCCCTTATTCACTCCCCCCATTAACATACCCGTAACGCCATATTTTTCCCGAGCCGGACGTATCGCGGGTAATAACCGCGATGAAGACGTCTTCGCAGAACACCGCCAGCGTCGCCTCATGTTCGGATGGCGGCGGTAAAAGAGCGCCGAGAGGCTTTCCAAATCGCATCGCTTGCGCGCAAGCGGCATCGACTTCAATCGACGGGATTCCGATTTTTGCAAAAATTTTTTTATCCAAGGGGGATGCTGCGCCGGCTATCTTCGCGGCAAGAGCCTCCGGCTCTTCACCCGCATCGCAGGAGATGGCATCTTCGAGCGAAAATAAGCCGACTGCCGTCCGGCGCAACTCAACCAGATGAGCGCGCGACCCAAGCGCAAGCGCTATATCACGGGCAAGCGCGCGGATGTACGTCCCCGACGAACAATGCACGGCAAGACGGGCAAGCGGCGGCTCGTACGAGAGCAGTTTGAGCGAATGAATCGTGACCAGCCGGCTCTTCGGTGTGCCTAAGGCACTTTCAGCCTCGCTTTCAGGATGAGAAGGGCGACCACCGCAGGTGGATTCTGCCTCGCCTTCAGGATGAGAAGGGCGACCACCGCAGGTGGATTCAGGCTCGCTTTCAGGATGAGAAGGGCGACCACCACAGGTGGATTCAGGCTTGCCCTCAGCATGAGAAGGGCGCTTCATTCCCCGAGCAATCTGATAGGCGCGTTTTCCGTCGATGTGGATCGCCGAATACATGGGCGGCACCTGCTCAATCGTGCCGGTAAATTTTCCCCCCAGTATCGCCTCGAGCGCGTCGCGGGCGGGCGGCGGGGCGCCGGAAAAAATTACAGAACCTTCCGGGTCGAGCGTGTCGGTCTCCGCCCCAAAATAAACCGTCGCCAGATAGTGTTTGTCGGCGTGCAAAAAGTATTGACTCAGTTTTAAGGCGCGCCCGCTAAGGACGACGAGCAACCCCTCGGCAAACTTGTCGAGCGTGCCGGTGTGCCCGACTTTTCCGCTTCCCAGCGCCCTTTTTATCGGTTTAAGCGCCTCAAACGAGGTTACGCCGGTGTTTTTATTGAGGAGGAGGAGCGTTGAGTTCATCAATTTTTTTGTTGAGTTCAAAGGCTTCGCGGAATATTTTATCGACATGAAAGCGTAATTTCGGCGTCTGGCGGACGCGCATCGACTCGGCTAGTTTCGCCTGAATAAAACCGGCGGCGCTCTGCAAGCCTTCAACACCTTTTTCTAAGCCGGCATCAGTTTTATAGCTTGAAACATATAAATCAGCATAGGAAAAATCACGCGAAACAGAAACGCGCGTTATCGAAAGAAATGAGTCCACGCGCGGGTCTTTTATCTTGCCTTCAATAATCAGCGATCCTACTTTCTCCTGAACAAGCGCGGCAACGCGGATGTTTCGCGTATCCATTATGGCGCCAGCAATTTTTGCCGTTCAAGCTCGGCGGCGGCGTGCATTGTGTCAAGCTCCGCCATCACGGTATCGACTATCGCTTGTTTGGTATCTTCAATGCCGGTTTTTTCGGCTTCCAGCTTCGCCTTTGCGCGAAACTCAGCGCAGGAAAGCACCGGCGAGGCGCTAAAGCGGACGATGTCCTTATCAACATAATCGTCGAGCATATCCCCCTGTCGTATCTTGAGCACGGAGCCGTTTATCGCGACAAGGCACATGTAATCAAAGCCCTTGATGTAGGAATCTATCTCGCGCACCCCCCGCTTCGAGCTTGTGTCCCAAGGGCGAAAACGGGTGCCGGCGGGGAAAACGAGTACCATCTTCCGCTCGCGTTTTATCTGATTGAGTTTGAGCATCGCGGCGCGGTTAATCTGGATAATGCGCAGCCTCTCCTCCTCATCTTTCTTTCCATTGACGAGGGGGAGCGCCCTGCTGGGGCAAATCACGATGCGCGAATACGCGCTTGCAAAGGCGGCGATCACCGGATTATCCTCGTTGAGTTTTTTCCCCGCAATGGCAACAAGGTTATCCGCCATCTCCCCCCCTTCCGGTAATGCTTTGCGGAGGAAGTAACAAAAACAGGGCAAATCCGTGTTGCTGTAATGCTCCGGCAGTATGAGGCAGCTTGCCCCCTCCTGCGCTTTTTTCCAAAGCTCGAGGAGGTTTCCCGCACCGAAAAAACCCGATGCGGGCAGGGCAAGGTCGGAAATCACCTTATCAAGATACTTGAGTAGGTTCTTTTCGCCAAGCTGATAGACATTCTCGGGCGTAATGCGGGTTTCCGCGCTCGAGTTCGCTACCATTGTCTTGATCCAAGCGCCGTAAGCGCTGCTTAACGGTTCCATAGTCTACTTTTTGCTATCAATATATTTGAGCAGCTCGACGACTTTGTTCGAATAGCCCCACTCATTATCATACCACGAGACCACTTTGAAGAAGCGTTTTTCACCGGGCAAGTTGTTCTGCAAGGTGGCAAGACTGTCGTAAATCGATGTGTTCGTGTTGTGAATGATGTCGCTCGAAACGATCTCCTCGTCGCTCACCGCCAAAATCCCCTTGAGGTAGCTTCCCGCCGCTTTCTTCAGCGCGCCGTCAATCTCCTCGATGGAGGTATCTTTTGTAGCACGGAAAGTCAGGTCGACAACGGAGCCGGTCGGAGTCGGGACGCGGAACGACATACCGGTGAGCTTGCCCTTGGTCGAGGGCAGCACCTCGCCGACCGCCTTTGCCGCGCCGGTCGTGGACGGAATGATGTTGATAGCCGCCGCCCGTCCGCCGCGCCAGTCCTTGTTCGACGGACCGTCAACGGTCTTCTGGGTGGCGGTATAGGAATGGATCGTCGTCATCAGCCCCGTCTCGATGCCGATTCCTTCTTTAAGAATAACGTGCACGAGGGGAGCGAGGCAGTTCGTCGTGCAGCTTGCGTTGGAAAGCACATGATGCTTCGCGCTGTCGTACTCCTCGTTGTTGACGCCCATGACAAAGGTCTTAATCGGCTTCGCGCTGTCGCCGGATTTACCCGGCGCGCTGATAATCACCTTCTTCGCGCCGCCTTCGATGTGCCCATAAGCGCCCTCGTTGGTGTAGAGCCCCGTCGATTCGATAACATAGTCGATACCAAGCTGTTTCCAGGGGAGCTGCGCGGGAGTAAGCCCCTTTCCCGAAACGCACTTGATCTTATGCCCGTTGACGACGAGGACATCCGCGCCGTCGGTGCCGATGTCGGCTTTCATCTGACCCTGAGTGGAATCATATTTTAACTGATAGGCAAAATACTTCGCTTCGGTGGAAATATCCACAACGGTAACAACATCAATTTTGTCTTTTCCAAGCAAACCCTGATGCACAAGCGCCTGAAACACGAGCCGCCCAATGCGGCCAAAACCATTAATCGCAATTTTCATTCTAAAAGCCTCCAAATAAAATTTTACTTCATTGCTAAAGGAATAGTAAGGGAAAGTGGGAAATTATTCAATACCCGCCGTGAAGCGTAGCAGGGCGAGCACATTAAGAATTTGTCCACAGGGGGAAGGCAATCTCCAGCAGTTCCGAATTCAACCACGAACCTCACGAACAACACGAACGGAAGACGAAATGAATATGAATAATGGTGATAAACAAGGCAGAAATCGTAAGAATTGTGCGCTAATTTATTCGT
>JAITNZ010000060.1 GCA_031290205.1 Spirochaetaceae bacterium | reverse complement strand
GGGGGAAGTCTCCCCCTCGCCCAGTAACTGCGCCCGAAACGTTGAGGGCGTTGGGGGTTAATACAGCACGGCGTAGCGCCAGCAAAAACCACTGTTCAGAAAGCGGTATCAGCGCGCCGCGCGCACTGCGTTGCGTCGCTACCCCCTCTGCGGGGCGCCGCCCCGCAACGCCCCGCTGGGGGGGCGAGGTGCCCCCCCAGACCCCCCGTTAGCATTTTAGGTATCACTTTAGAATTTACCCAGAAAAATAAATTGCACCCCTTGCGAATAACTATAGTATGCACCCGTTCTCTTTCGTTAAATAATAAAAAATTATTTTCTTTTTACCCGCTGTCTATGCTAAAGCCGCCAAAAAAAGTATAAGGTATAAGGCGGGAGGCACAGCCGCTTTCAGCGTTCCGTTTGTTAAGAAAACGGGATACAAGCTAGTTGGCTTTTATAGGACGGAGCAATGAGTAAAAGAAAAAAAAGCACCCTCGTCTTGGTGTCAATCGTAATCGCGATTGTTTCGCTGGGTTTGTTCGCCGCGTTCAGGAGCTTCGAAGACAACGGCAAAAACGCCTCGCTCACCTACAAGGTCAAGAGTGAAACCTACACGAGCACCATCGAAATCGCGGGCACTATCTCGGCGGCGAAAGAGCAAAACTTGCAGGCGGCAGGCGACGGAACGGTAAACGCTGTCTTTGTCAAAGAAGGCGATACGGTTACGCGCGGGCAGATTATTTTGCAAATGGACGACAGCGAACAGCGGTATAACCTTGCCAAACACGATTACGAAATGGAACAAACCCAGATGAACGGTTCCCGCAGGCAGCTTCAGCTTATGGCAACCCAACGGGTAGTCCTCTTGCAACGGATAAAGGACCGCCAGATAGCCGCGAACTTTGACGGCGTGATCGCGGAGTTCAGCGCCTCGGCGGGGGATGTGCTAGAGGCGAAAGACGTTGCCGGCGTCATTGTCGACCGCAGCTACCTCACGGCAACGGTTGAAGTCGTCGAAACCGACGCGCCAAAGCTCAAAATCGGGCAAAATGTTACGCTCGCCTTTCCCGCCAACGAAAACAAGCCTATCGAAGGGCGCGTCTATTCGTTCCCCACAGTGGCAGCTAAATCATCACGGGGCGCCTCCGTCGTAAAAGCCGAGATCCGTGTCGACGACCCGCCGGATATAATCCTCCCCAATTATTCATTTACCGGCACAATCGAAATAAGCCCCCCCGAAACACTCCTCCTCGTGGAACGCCAAGCGATAGGCTATAACGCCCCAGCCGGCGGCGCTCCCGGCGCTCCTCCAACCGGCAGATGGGGGGAGCGAGGCACAGCCCCAGGTGAGGCTCCGCCCACCGGCGCCCCGCCCGAAGGCGGAGCGAGCGAGCGGAAACGCGGCGGCGCTGCAAGCGGGGAGCGAGGCACTGCCTCAGACAGCGCCCCACCCGAAGGCGGAGCGGGTGAACGAAAACGCGGCGGCGCCTTTGTCGAAAGGATTCTCGCCGACGGCACGAAAGAGCGCGTTGTTGTCCAGATAGCTCGCTATGGGGACGACTTCGTAAAAGTCCTCTCTGGACTCGCCGAAGGTGATGTCCTCGCCGCTCAGGAGGCGCCGCGCCCCTCCGGCTGGAACAAATCGCAAACGCAAAGCCGGAGCGAAAAAACGAGCGACCGGCAGGAGAAGACGAATAGCGTGCTACCGGGAATGCCCTCCATGCCGACCATGGGCGGAGGACCAGGCGGAGGGCGGGGCGGTCCGCCCCGTTGAGGCGTCAGTGACGCTTTTGCCTCCCGTTTAACAAGAGAACGGGGGCAAGTAACTGGTTGACTTTTTTAGGAGCATCAATGGAAAAAAATCTCGAATTGACATCTTCTCCTCATGCCCCTCACATCATCATGTTAGAAAATGTCCGCAAAACGTACGGAATGCAGGGGGAAGCGGTGCAGGCGCTGAAAGGGGTCTCGCTCACTATTAAACAGGGTGAGTATGTCTCGATTATGGGTCCCTCCGGCTCCGGGAAATCAACCTGCATGAATATTATAGGCTGCCTCGACCGCCCCAGCGCAGGCACCGTGCTGATTAACGGGCAAAATACCGCCCAGATGAACGAGCGCGACCTCTCGCGGCTGCGCAACGAAACCGTTGGCTTCGTCTTCCAGCAGTATCACCTCCTCCCGTCGATGACCGTCCTCGAAAACGTGATGCTCCCCCTGCGTTATCAAGGGCTGGACACCCGTAAGCGCCGTGAGCTTGCCCTCGCCGTCCTCGAGCAGGTTTCCCTCACCGACAGGATGAAGCATTACCCCTCGGAGCTTTCCGGCGGACAGAAACAGCGGGCGGCTATCGCGCGGGCAGTCGCCGCCAATCCAAAAATCGTGCTGGCGGACGAGCCGACCGGCGCCCTCGATAGCGATACCGGCGCCCTCGTCCTCGCCATGTTCGCCGACATAAACCGGCGAGGAACAACCGTCATCCTGATAACGCACGACAGCACGGTCGCCGCACAGGCAATGCGCCGCGTCCGCATCCTCGACGGCTCCATCGCCGAAGATTTTTTTGCTGAAGGTAATCATGACTAAGGCAGCACGGATTAAATTAACCACGAACCACACCAACCTCACGAACGGGGGCAAATCCATACGAAAAGGCATTTTGTTCGTGTTGTTCGTGAGGTTGGTGGTTAAATTCCGAATTTATCAGCGGTGCCATAAGGTATTCAAAGGTGATTCATGATTGAAGATTTAATTTTTGCATTACGCATGTTCAAGCGCAATAAAACACGCACGATACTCTCGCTTCTCGGCGTGGTCATCGGCGTCGCCTCCGTCATCGTCATCGGCACCATCGGGAAGAGCGCCACCGGCAACGTGAAAGAAACATTCGGCTCGGCAAACCTCGCGATGATTCAGGTAAGCTCAGGTTTCATGCGCCGCTCACGCACAAACAGCATCGAGCTGAACGAAGCGTTCCGGCAGGAAATTTTTAGCACTATCCCCAACATAAAAAAAATCTGGTTCAAGAATTCCTTTTCCGCAACGCTCCTCGTCGAAGACTTGAGTGTTTCCCAAAATATCGACGCCGTCGAATTCTTTTACCTCGAACAATGCGGCTTGCAGTTGGGAACAGGGCGCTATTTCAATGTTTCAGACCAAGTTGAAGGCGCTCAGAACATTATTTTAGGAAGCGATGCGGCGGCGGCGCTGTTCCCCGACGGCGGCGGCGCGGGCAGCAAGATAAGCGTGCAGTCCAGCGACGGCAGCTCGGCTTTCGGTTTTACCGTCATCGGCGTCCTTTCAGGAGACGCCGCCGGCTTAGAATCGCCGAAAACAAAAATCTATATCCCCCGCGGCTTCTATACCAAAAAAATCGCCCCCACGAACATCGCCTCCACCGCAGTCGTCGAAGCGGAAGATCCCGCCTACGTTACCCGCATCACCGCCGATTTGAAAGCGTTAGCCGCCCTGAAAACAGGCGACTCCTACGCGCTGAACGTCAATTCGATGCAGGCGATGCTCGAACAGTACGACGAAGTTACCGGCACGATGAACCTCATGCTCTCCGGCATCGCGGCAATTTCCCTGCTCGTCGGCGGTATCGGCATCATGAACATCATGATCGTTACCGTAACCGAACGAAAAAAAGAAATCGGTATCCGTAAAGCAATAGGCGCCTCCCCGCTGGCAATCCGCACCCAATTCCTCGTCGAATCGGCGGCAATCACCGTCTTAGGCGGCGTCCTCGGCATAAGCATCGGCATCGGTATCAGCGCCGCCGCCGTCGCCCTCCTCAAATGGTCCTTCACCGTCGATTGGTCAGCCTGCGCCGTCGCCTTCATCTTCTCCGCCTTCGTCGGCGTATTCTTCGGCTTCTACCCCGCCTCTCAAGCCGCCAAACTAGACCCCGTAACAGCCCTCTCTTCCGAGTAGCCTTCAGCACCTTCCCATGTTTTTGCCTTATATACGATTTCTGTTCGTCAGTCCGGGACTTTGCCTCCGGCTTCCTTCAGAGATTATCGCTTCTATCGCGCTCCTCCACTTCTTTAAGCGCGTCTCCATGTTCACACTCGTTGTGATGTTTTTCAGGCTCCCTACTGTTGCAGGTCATCAGGCTTAAACGCAACGGGCGGGTCATAGGAAGCCGTGCCGTGCTCTGGCAGCGTATAAAAGCGGAACAGTTGCGGGAACGCCAAATGGCTCGAATCGCCCTTCTCTTACCAAGGGCAAGGCTGAAACCGCCTGTGGCGGATTAAATAATCGTGGTTCCTTAATGCGGGTTTTAAAATGGCGCCAAGTTATGCACCCCATCGACTTCCCGTATGGAAACATTTAAAAATCAGGGACTCCTCTTCAGACGTCCGTTTATCAATGTGTATTTGACGTTTGCCTTCTCCGCTATTTTATCGTCATGGGTTACCACTATCAGTGTTTTATTGTGTTTCCGTGCGCTGCCATATAAGAGGTCGGACACTATTGCGCTATGTTCATGGTCAAGATTCCCTGTTGGTTCATCCGCCAAAATAATATCGGGATCGTTTATCATCGAGCGGGCGACGGCGACACGCTGGCGTTCTCCACCGGAAAGTTTTGCTGGATAATGAGCAATCCTGTTTCCCAGATGCACTTCGTCAAGCAGAACGCGGGCTTTTTCCAGTGCGGTTTTTTTTGAGTTTCCGGCGATATATGCCGGGATCATTACATTTTCCAGCGCGGTAAAATCTTTTAACAGGTAGTGAAACTGAAAAATAAAGCCGACATTGTTTCTGCGGAATAGCCCTAAACTTTTTTCGGGAAGGCGGGATATATCTTTTCCGGCTACGATACAGGTTCCCGAATCAAAATGGTCAAGCCCACCTACAATGTTGAGCAAGGTGCTTTTACCGCTTCCGCTGCTTCCCATAATCGAAACAGAGCAGCCTTCTTCAATCTTAAAATCAAGCGAACGCAAAATATGGAGTGTTTCCACTCTTGATTTATAGTCCTTAACTAAATTTTTAACTTCAACAATTATTTTTTGCATGACTGTTTCCCCCTCATTCATATCGTAGCACATCGGCTGGATTTATTCTTGCAATTCGTTTTGACGCGAACCATGCGGCAAAAACAGCCGACAGCAAACCGAATAGATAAATTATGATAATATCGGACGTCATAATCCGCGATGTAATGCCGTCTAAATAAAATATTTTCCGGTTGAATATTGCAAAATCCGCGCCTGATGCGATGCTTCCGTATGCTACACGATATATACACCTCATAAGAAGACTGACAATTGTTTCTATAAGCGAAAAGAATTTTTGTATGTGCGTCGAAATTAAGAGTGCCAATGCCATACCGGAACTTGCTCCGATAAATCCAATTAGTATTCCATTGAATGTAAAAATACAACGCACCTGAAAATCACTCGCCCCGACGGCGCGTAGCAAGCCGATTTCTTCACTGCGTTCCAGCACACTCCGCCTTTGCGCTTGAAATATATTTAACGCTACGACAATAAAAATCAATCCAACCAAAACAAACATCAATAATTTTTCAGTGCGCAGTGCGCCGAAAAATGCTTTGTTATAATCCCTCCATGAACTTACCGCAATGTTATTCTTTTGGATTGTTTCTTCTGATAATTCAGCATTGATAATCCCCCGTATTTCGGAAACAGCTTTCAAATCCTGGTAGCGGTTCAAAAGTTTTATACCAAGTGTTAGCGTTTCGCCGGCAGATTCAATGTCAAGAGCGGTGTTCAGATTGATGAACCCCCAGTTTAAATCATATTGATAGTATCCTGATTTAAATATTCCTGTAACAATAAACGAAGAATTTTGAAGCTCTTCATCACTTGAGAATAAATCGGCCATCGAAATAAATTCAACGGCGTCCCCTGCATCAACGCCGATCATCCTTGCTAATTCGGAGCCGAGCAGGATAGCATTGGTGGTGGCAATCATATCATCCTTACTTTGGACAACGCTATCAACAATTTTAAGTTGGTCTTTCATCCCTTCATCTATCGAAAACACTGATGAAGGCAGCCCGCGTAGAACGACAGGCGATTGCGCTCCATTGATAAGCCCCCTCATTATGCCTTCCGTTTCCTTAAAACTCACTACCGAACGCACCCCGCTTAATTTTTTTATCTTGTCGATTACATCAGTATTATCAGCAGGAAAATTATCTACTCTGACATAATAACTTGATACTTCAAGAATGCTTTCGATGTATCCTAATTGGAACCCGTTCATGACGGCAATTATCACCGTTAACGCGAGCACGCCAACTGCTATCTCCAATATGGCAAGTGTCGAAGATGCCGATGAACGGCTTGCTTTATTTGATGTATAACGGCAGGCAACAAAACCAACCCAATTGAACTTACTCATTTTTACAATCTTTCTTCCGAAATCTTTTTACCATCTTCCCAAACAGCACGGAGGACCGGCTTCCCGTCGAAATAGAGTTCCTCTATCTCTTGTGAGCCGCTTATCGTGACAGTCCGTTCTAAAATATCGTTTCTATAATCCTGCTCGCTCACACGGTCGCCTTTACCATTATAGCCGAAAGTAACGACCCGTTCATCTTCAAAATACTTCCGCGTAATTTTTTCTATTTTATCATTTTTCCATGTATTAGTAAGCTCTTCGATAAGCTTACCTTCTTCATCACGCCTGGTTTCTGTTAATATCCGCTGCTTGGTATCCAGCGTATAGGTAAGCTGCGCCGTGGGTTCAACAGGCGTATCGGGAAACAAACTGGAAGATATGGATATGCCGGGGGAAACAAATTCACGGTCGACTGGTGAATTTAACACAAACCGGGGAAATACCAGACGGTCATATTCTTTGCTCGCCGTTTTTTCAAAGTATTTACGTTCTATCGCGCGTAAGGTATTCGTCCTGCTATACCGGTAATCATCCGTCCAGAGCCGCCCGCCTTCGCGCCCCGTTACGGCGACAAAAAATTCAGGGATGGGCGCGGGACCCTGCGGATTCCGCAACAAAGCAATCATAGGGTCAGGACCCGCCACGGGCGGCGGCGGACTCACAATTTCACCTGCTTCATCTATCGCGCTTTCAATTTCCTGCGGCGCGGGCGCGGGAAGGGTGAGGGGTGAGGGCGGCTCAGGCTCGTTTACGACGGCGGCTTGCGCTTTTTCCACCGGCTTGTCCTCAGTTTCTGGTTTAGGTTTTATCACCGATTCGACGAGATGCGCCTCGGCTTTAAGCAGAAATCTATCCTTGTAGGTATACGAAACAAAAAACCCCCCGCCATCGGCGTCGAGACGCTGTTCTTCGATGACATACCCTTTATCATCATACCATTCCAAAAAACCCGCACCGTCATTGTTTACCACCGCCAAGAAAAAGCTGCTGTTTTCCGCATCTTTATAGACCCACTGAGTCCTGAACCGTTTCGCTTTTTCGTAGAGGATCCGGCATTCAACTTTCCACGGCGCCGCATAGTACTTGCGTATCTCCTTAGGTACATTTTCGGGGCGGACATTCTGCAACTGGACCGCATAGTTTGAGCGCATCGCCCGCGTTTTATAGGTTTTTTCGAGCAGCATTCCGGTAGCGTTAGAAATATACCAATCGCCTTCCGCCGCCGCAGAACACAGCAGGACGCCAGCAAATGCCCATAGCACAACCAGAATTTTTTTCTTATAATTTATTACCATGCCGACTTACAAGAGTAGGATGGCGTCGTTGCCTAAAGCCTATCCAAGAAACTCTCTTATATACTCATCGGCATTAAATTGATGTAAGTTTTCGTATTTTTCGCCGTCGCAGACGAAGAGGACGGGCAGCCTGAGTTTTGCGGCAAGGGAAAACACGATGCCTCCCTTCGCGCTCGAATCCATTTTGGTAAGGACGACGCCATCGAGCTTGACTGCCTCGTGAAAGGTTTCCGCCTGAACAAAAGCGTTCGAGCCGGTGGTGCTGTCCAGCACAAGGTATTTGAGGTAGCGCATCTGAGCGTCAAAGCGCGCGACGACCCTGTCGATTTTTTTGAGCTCTTCGACGAGCGCCGATTTTGTGTGCATACGTCCGGCGGTGTCGGCGATGACGGGATTGTAATTCCCCGCTTTTGCCGCTTCCAGCGCGTCAAAAACAACGGCGGCGGCATCCCCGTGCTGTTTATGAGCGACGACACGGACATCGAGGCGCTCGCCGTGCAAGATGAGCTGGTCTATCGCGGCGGCGCGGAATGTGTCGGCGGCGGCAAGCAGCGGCTTGGCATTTTTTTTGAAAAGGCAGGCGAATTTTGCCGCAGTCGTCGTTTTGCCCACGCCGTTCACCCCAAGCAAGAGAATCGCCGTCGGCTCCGCAGCACTGAAGAGCTTGTTTTCCTGTTTTTCCACCGCAAGATACTCACATAAAATCAGCGCGAGGAGCTTTCTGGCTTCCTCCGCCGTACTTATTTTTTCTTTTTTCGCACGAGCTTGCAATGCGTCAACACATTGCACTGCAAGTGCCGCACCGAAATCACCTTCGACCAGCAGATCCTGCAAATCCTCAAAAAATGCGTCCGTTAATCCTGTCTTGATACCGAAAAACGATTTTATTCTGTCACTAAAGCTCATGGTAAGCTTATACTATCACAGAATTTCTTTCAGAGGAAGCCTTCCCCATATCACCTCATGCGTGGTTGAATTCGGAACTGCTGATATCACCTGTGGATGATGTATTAATCAGTGGGTTGCTTCTGTGCCGCACGGTAGTTTATCATGGCGCCCGCGTGGAACTGCCCCATCCGGTCTCCGCTGCGCACCGATTTTAGGCAGGTCTCGGGGTCTGTCACGACGAAGCCCGAGAGGTCGTCAGCGCCCGCTTCAAAAAGCGCGTCACTAAGCGTTACCGTCGGTCCGGCAAGCACTGTCCATGCGTTTCGGGCGAGAGAGAGGAGGCGGGGCAGCGTCTTGTTGACGAGCGTCGAGCCGGTGATGAACACATAATCCTGCTCGCCCAGGATATACTCGCACGCGGGGTCGGGATAGTCGCCGTCCTGGGGGCGCCGCTCGAGTATGGAAAGGCTGCATACGGGCTTGAGATGCTGTTCGAGAAAGGGAAAGTGCCCCACGACGGCAACCTTTTTCCCTGCAACTTCGGCGCGGTATTTGTCAAAAGCCTCGTTTTTGCGGCTTTCGTGCGGTAGGTCGATGCCGAGCGCGCGCACCCGTTTTTCGTGGTTGTAGAAGGCGTTCAGCGCCGCAATGCCGAAACCCGCATCAACGAAGTTCCACGATTTCGCGTGACGAGCCAGCTCTTTCAGGTTCATCCCCGTAAAATCGATGGGCAAGGCGCGGGGTATCGACTCGGTATCTATCCGCATAGCCAGCCCCAAACCGCCCTCGCTCGAACGGACGGCAATCCAATGCTCACCCGCCGCACTGGCGCTCACCGTGAGTCCCTCGGGCAGCCCGTTAATCAGCGTATCGTATATTTTCCACATATAATTCAGTATACCGTCTCCCCTCAGCCCCGTCAAGCGCCCTGCGGGGGAACCCAGCAATTCAGAATTCGAAAATTAACCACGAACGACACGAACCACACGAACAAATTGCACGTAATTCTTACGATTTCTGCCTTATGTATCACCATTATTCATGTTTTTTTTCGTCTTCGTTCGTGCCGTTCGTGAGCTTGGTGCTTGTATTGCGAATTGCCCCTAATTCTCCACCCGTGAGTTTTTACACGGTTTTGGGCTAAAAATAATGAATTTTCTGGCAAAAACGTGAGTTTTTACTCATTACACGCCATTCTTTTTTATCCATACTACATGCAGACTTCCGTAGGGAGTTACATTTTAACGGCGGGACGGCATGGAAGCCGCGACCCGCAAAGGATGATATTATATGAATAACAAATTTTTGTTGTCGGGAATGTTGATTGGCTTGTTAACATTCAGTTTGATGCTTTCAGGTTGTGATAATGGCTCAACAGAGACGAAGGTGGTGCCAGATACCCTTATCGGGACATGGAATGGGAACGAACAGTTATCAGGAGCGCAATTGATATTCACTAAAACTACATTGTCGTCAAAGCGGACAGCGCAGGAGACTCCCAGTGTCATGGAAGCTTCGGCAACTGACAGTCAGCTCACGTTTAAAAGCGGCATTGGTGAAACTTACACGATAACTTATTCGATTTATACGAACATTCTTACCATTGCTGGTACGGGGCAGTCTGGCTCTTCAGTCAGTAACGGCAAGTATACTAAACAATAGTAAAAGCAGATACCGACACTTCTTTTGTAAATGTTGAAAAATATTTATAGAGGAAAGTGTTGGTAGCGCTAAACAGCGGCAAAGGAATGAGAGGAGAAAGAAAATGTCCACAGCAAAATATCCTGAGTATCTGTACCGGTATACCAGCGTAGACTATATGTTTGATACCGTGCGGAACAACAAACTGTATTTAACCAATCCGGAAAAATGGCGCGACCAGAACGACGCGAAACAACTTGAAGCCTATAGGGAAAGACTCAAGGCTCCAGCCGTCTGGGTTTTGTGTTTGAGCGAAACCCGTGATTCCCTCTTTCATTGGAACGCAATAGACACGGAAC
>JAITNZ010000057.1 GCA_031290205.1 Spirochaetaceae bacterium | reverse complement strand
CTTACCACAGAGTGCGCGGCAAGGAGCATGACAGGAGCGCGGGCGCGTAGCGTTCGTGCCCCGCCCAATGAACGCACCCGCAAGGGTGTTTACGCAACAAATCGTTCATGGCGTGGCGCCAGCAAAAGCCACTGTTCAGAAGACGGTATCAGCGCGCCTCGTGTCGGATTGCCCCCGATTTAGCCGGGGGGGGGCGTTGCGGGGGGCTTGCCCCCCGCAGAGAGGGTAGCGCGCAACACCGTGCGCGCGTAGGGGGATACTTCCCCCTCTTCACCTACTTCCCGCTGCCGATTTACCCTGAATTTGGAAGTGCGCCCTGAGGCAATGTTATATATTGGCAAAATAATTTTTATAAGTTAGAATGAAAGTTAAGTTAGAGAAACCGTCCGGGAGAATGACGGCGGCGCTGGTTCGGAGACGGCGGAAGGATGCCGGAGAAGCGACGATGCGTATGCTCTACTCCAGAGCATTGGAGGAAAAATGAAGCGCTCTTTTCAAAGTAAGGAGGGGGGCAATCTCGTGTACCGGAGGAAGGCTTTCTCGGTCAGCGGTACACGCGCTTATGCGCTGCGCTCGCTGCAATGCACGCCGCCGCGTACATTTGCTGTAGGGCGCCGACTTGGGGGCGCTTGTGCTAGCCAGCCCTAAACCTGCCTCCGCCGTTGGCATTGCGGCAGGCAGTCAGCATGGGCAGAAAGTGCCTGTGGCACCTGCCTCCGCCGTTGGCATTGCGGCAGGCAGTCAGCAGGGGATTGGAGCGCCTAAGGCGCCGGTTTGGGAGCGGTTTTCGCTTCCGGGGAAGTCGCCTATTGAGATTTTCAAGCAGTTCAAGCATATCAGCCGGCAGTGCTTTATACTTGAAAGCCTTGAAGATACCGAGCGCTGGGGGCGCTGGACATTTCTTGGCTTCGAGCCTAAACTTGAATTCAGTTGCCTCGACGGCGTCGTTCATATCAAAAACGGCGTGGATATCGAAATCCCCTGCGCCGACCCCGCGCGGTATATAGAAAAAATAATAGCCGAAAACCGAAGCGCCCCCGCCTCAGTTCTCTACCCCGGCGAAGACCTACCAGAGTTCACCGGCGGGCTTGTCGGCTATTTTTCGTTTGATTTTGTCAAATACAGCGCGCCCAGCCTCAAACTCGACGCCTGTGACAATGGGCATTTCAAAGACTGCGACCTCATGCTCTTCGATAAAATCATCGCGTGGGACAATCTTAAATCATGCCTTTATATCATCGTGAACATCAAGACAGATTCGTTCGAAGAAAATTATCAACAGGCACTCACCGAAATCGACCGGATCGCGCGCGTCATCGAAACAGGCAGGGAGGCAGAAATTGCCCCGCTGAAAATCACCACAGCCTTGTGCGAACTTTTTAGCAAGGAGCGCTATTCAGCAATGGTTGAAAGGGCAAAACGGTACATCTACGAGGGGGACATCTTTCAGGTAGTGCTGGCAAACCAACTCGAAGCCTGCGCGGAGGGGAGTATATTCGAAATCTACAGGATACTCCGCGAAAGCAACCCCTCGCCGTATATGTTCTATTTTTCCAGCGATGATATTGAAATCGCAGGCGCGTCCCCCGAAACACTCGTGCGCGTGCAAGAGGGCAGCGTCTTCACCTTCCCGTTGGCGGGAACGCGGCGGCGGGGAAAAACGGGCGAGGAGGATGCCGCATTGGAAAAAGAGCTGCTGTCCGACCCCAAGGAACTTGCCGAACATAATATGCTCGTCGACTTGGGGCGCAATGACATCGGCAAAGTCAGCGAGTTTGGCAGCGTTGAGGTAGAGAAATATCTTTCGATTGAGCGTTTTTCCCACGTGATGCACATAGGGTCGACGGTGCGCGGCGCCCTCCGTGCCGATAAGAGCGCCGTCGACGCGATTTCCGCCGTGTTGCCCGCAGGCACTCTTTCAGGCGCACCGAAAATCCGCGCCATCGAAATCATCAACGAGCTTGAAGGTTACAAGCGGGGCATCTACGGCGGCGCCATCGGGTACATCGGCTTTTCGGGCGGCATGGACACCTGCATTTCGATACGCATCGCCTACAAGAAAGCCGGCAAAGTCTACGTCCGCTCCGGCGCCGGCATCGTCGCCGACAGCAACCCTGAAACCGAATACGAAGAATGCCGCAACAAGATGAAAGCTGTGATTAACGCACTCTCCGCTTGCACTGAGCCCCGCGATTTGTAAAATCGCGGGGAGGCGCACAGAGGGAGCCTCCCTAAGGTAACGAGCGCGGTAACGAGCGCTGGCGCGTTCGCGCTTGAGCCGCATACCTGCGAAGCCTTCCCCATCTGACAGGCTGCTAGTAGCACACTATCCGGATGCCCAACCTGTTGTGCCGAATGCTGGGGCTGATGTCGCTCCGATACGCTGAACGGAGGTACGATGACTTGTATATCCAAGCCCCATCACGAAACGCGCGGAAGTAGCCTAAGACCAATCCCGAATAGTCGGTCTGAGTCCCGCTCGGATAAACATCAGCCCAGTCCCAGCACCATTCAAACACATTCCCGCTCATGTCGTGTAAGCCCAGTTCAATGGCAGCCTTTTTGCCCGCCTCATGGGTCTTGTTATCTGAATTGCTGTCATACCATGCATAATTACCTACATTCGTTTGACCGCTGCCCTCCGTGTTGCCGGCATAGCCTTTGAGGTAGCCGTTAACGTGCCGCCCACAAGTGCCGCCTTAGACGGCGTCAATCTAATCCACACCGTTTCGGGGCTAAGATTTTGACCTGCTGTCGACGCAAGAGCTTCGCAGGAGACGAGAGCCAGTGCGAGTACGATGAGCGAAACGCTCCCGATTACAAATTTTGAAATTTTGTTTGTCAAATTGTTCATAAAAGCTCGTTGCTGTCTATTCCAGCAGTCATTTTTGAGATGGTGAGCGGTTGAGCGGCTTTTCATACTGAAGGCAAAGCGGAAAGCGCCTTAGGCATCGCTGAGTGTGTCAAAAAGAAAAGCGAGGAAAATCCATTATTTTTGATGTTTCAGTTCCGCATCATTATAGCATTATATCATGAGGTTGAGAAAAATGTCACGTTCGGGGGGGGGCCATTGGGTGCACTTCAAAATTCGTGGTAAATCAGGTAGGCGCTATGGAAATCTCCAGTATAAGGAGGGGGGAAGTCTCCCCCTCCGCGCCGCAAACTTGCGGCGCTACCCCCTCTGCGGGGCGCCGCCCCGCAACGCCCCGCTGGGGGGGCGAGGTGCCCCCCCAGACCCCCCATTAGCAATATAGGTTTCACTTTAGAATTTACCCCGAAAAATAAATTGCACCCGGTACCATTCGCCATTCAGGGGGTGCCCGACCATCTCCGTAGCTTGCAAATAAGAAAACCGCGAAGTCGAAAAGGTGTGCCACAGGCACTTTCATGCCTTGCCTTCACTTCGAGAAGGCGTTGGCAGTATAAACCCATATAGCCTTTCGCTTTTGGGCTTCAATCTGTAGAGAAATCCGGCACAATCTTGCCTACCCTTAAGTTTTAGACGTGCCCTAAAAGTGGATATGTGGGTTTTTCTCAATATCGGCAAGTGAAAGTCCCGTGTAGCGGATTACCGCATCTATCGGCAGTCCGTCTTTGAGCATAGTTTTGGCAACTTCAGCTTTACCTTCAGCTTTACCTCTCGCTAGGTTTTGCGCTGCGTCTTGCGCTGCGCTTAGTTTCGCCTTGATGAGAGCTTTGTCGATTGACGACATGACCATTTCGTCTATCATCCCTTTTGCCTCCCTGAATTCCCCGTAAGGGTAATAAATTTGGTTATACAGTATTTCGATTTGACCTATTATAACTACTTCGTCATTCGCCGTCAATATTCCTTTTTTGCGAAACTCAGTCGTTGTCTGGAGCAGGTTTTCTATCTCGCTGGTCAGTTCCGGCACCATCGCCAGCCTTTCCTCGCTGTTTCGCATCGCTTTTACACGTTTTCGGAACTTGAGTATGTGGAACGGAAGCAGCAGGGCAAGACCCAAACTCTCCATCTCCTTGAGTTTGTGGTCAAGGACTTTGAAGGTCTTTATGTAAAAATTATGCACGCTGTTGTCAGGAAAAACGAGCCGCAGGACAAGCGTATCGGGAGTTGCCTTTGTTGTTTCCCAGTAGAGAACACGCGCTTGCGGGAATGTGAGGGTTATAACTCCGTCTGCGTCCGGCTTCTTTCGTTTTAATGCTTCCGCATACCCGTAGTCGAACATCCTCAGCGCCATATTCAGGTTGTCATCAATTTCCGCTTCGAGGTGAAACAGGTGGTCGCCGTTTACGCTTATCAACATATCCGATATAATAATACCGTGTAAATCCTCGAACACGCTTTCTTTATTCGGGAAGCATACTTGTGCATCCAGCGGGAAATCCGCATCAAATAGCCCGTTGATAAAGTGGATCACGGCGCCAGAACTTGCCTCTTGCATAATTCGTTTAAAGCTTTTATCAAAAACCTGATGAATCTCTTGCATAGTTGTTGTTATACCATGATTACCACTCAATTTACAAGCGAAGTCCTAGCTTCGGTGTTTCCGCGCTTTGCTTCATGAAATAGAGCCCTCATTGGGCAATGACCGTATCACCGTATTACGGCATCTCATCGTGCGTACTATCAGGGGTTCCGACGATTATTTAAGAATTGCATCATTTCTTCACCGGAAATCACATTGCCGTTTTTAATATCGTCGATTCCCTCCTGTATAGTCGTTCTACTAAATAAGTACCTAAATTCCCGCAGTAGCATTTTACCTACAAACGCCAAAAGGCGCCAGAACCTGCCAAAATGGAATAAAACGTGCGAAAAACGGTATCCGTCAAATCATCCCGTTCAACATTTCACATTCCAAGGGAGTAAAGCCTGCCAGTCTGCAAGGGAAGAAGCGCGTGGGGCATGAACAAAGAGGTAGGTTAAATAGCGTGAGGGGA
>JAITNZ010000050.1 GCA_031290205.1 Spirochaetaceae bacterium | reverse complement strand
GGCGGAGCGTTTGCGCGAACTGCGGCGTGTATTCTCCGGCGTTTTAGGCGTCGACATAATCTATCATTATCCCGCCGAAACCCCCGCCGAAGTACTTCACGACGCCGCCCTCTGTGCCGACCTCGACGTTGACAGCGTGAGTTTTTACTCCCTGATGATACAAAGCGGCTCCCAATTAAGCAAAACCCTCGCCGACAAAGCCGCCGCGCTAATCGCCGATACCGAAACCGACCGCGTTCTGCACAATCTCTTCTATAAAACTATGCTCTCTTCCGGCTATGACCTGCTAGAACTCTCCAAGCTCGCCCGCCCTCACCGCGATGATTATCGCTACATCAAAATTCGCTATGACAACGGAGATGTGCTTCCCATTGGCACGGGCGCGGGCGGTTCTATCGGCGGTCATCCGGTCTATGAGATGGCCGCGCATTGTCGCATGGTCTCCAAGCGCGACCCTGTTTACGACAAGTACAACCAGCTTCTAGGTCGCTTTCAATTTGGTGAGTACGACCTTTCGCACGTCCCGTTTTCGCCGGAGTCCCGCGCCGCAATGACGGCCTGTGTTGAGCGCTTTGCGGACGCGGGTCTGTTCGTCAAAACCGGCGACGCCTCGTGGCGCTTGACCGCCGACGGTGTTTTCTGGGGGAACAACATTGCGGTTGACGTGTTGCGGGCAAGTATGGTGGGCGGGCGGTGAAAAGGCGCTAATACCACCCACACATTCGTCGCTGTAAAATAACTGGTAGGCTTAATACCCAGAGCATCGGCGAGTTTCCCGATAAAGGCGAAAGAGGGCTTCCCGCTCCCGCTTTCAAGTATAGTTATTTATGAAAGACAGCACAACTGACCACGATTATTCAGCTTCCCCCATTTTCTTGCGAATACGCGCCCGTATGTCATCAATCGAAGGCAATACATTGACGGATTATCCATCAAGGCTTGATTATGATACCACAGAAATGAAAACGGCAAAAGGACGATTCTGAGTTCAGGAGGTTAATAAAATGAATGGAATTGGGCAAAATTTTGACGATTTTATGATCGAACAGGGTTTGTATGACGAGGCAAAAGAACTTGCCGCAAAGAAGCTGATTGTCTTGAAACAGGAAATAGAAGCTCAAAAGCTTTCAAAAAACAACGCTGCCGAAAAAACGCATACTTCCCGTGCAGCATCCTGACCAATCACCTCTCTGTGCTGAATTTCACCCCTCGACCAGCAAGTGGCCTGCCGCTGGGAAAATAAGCGCGGCCAAGATGTCGAGCGGAGCGCGATACAAAGCGTAATCATCCCGTAAGGGATAACGACGCTTTGTAAGGAGGAAGCCGGAGGCGGCAAAGTTCTTGCCCCCGACTTCCTCCTTTTTTTTAACATGGGTGTCTGCTCTGGCGCCCTATATTGACGCCGCGCGGTTTTCTATTATACCATTGCTTTACCTGTTGACGCTATATAAAATAAGCGAACAGGCAATTTTTACGAGTGAGGAGTTTACAATGCGCGAGGATGAAAATAAAAAAAATGGGCTCAATAAAATAGCTAAGGCGTATATTCACAAATTAGCTCTTATGCTTTTCTATGCAATGTTGTTTATCGCCTGTCAAAAACAGGAAGATAGCGGACAGAACCGTGAATCTAAAGGTATTATTCTGGGATTTTCGCAGATAGGCGCGGAAAGCGCGTGGCGAACTTGCAATACCCGTTCTGTTCGGGACGCCGCCGCGGCAGCGGGAATACAGCTTTTATTTTCTAACGCAGAGCAGAAACAGGAAAATCAGATTAAGGCAATTCGTTCTTTTATCGCGTATCAAGTTGACGTGATAGCCTTTGTGCCCATTGTGTCCAGCGGCTGGGAAAATGTTCTGGAAGAAGCAAAGGAGGCGAGAATCCCCGTGCTGGTCTGCGACCGTAAGATTAACATAAAAAACGATGACCTCTATGTTGGATACATCGGCACCGATTCCACTGAAGAAGGCAGACTAGCCGCAAAATTTCTGCTTAAAAAATTCGAGGGACACAAAGCGTCGGAACGCCCCATACGAATTGTTGAATTAAGCGGCACTGAAGGTTCCTCCGCGGCTATTGAACGGAGCGCGGGTTTTCGGGAATGTATTGAAAACCAGAGCGGTTTTGAAATTATTTACAGCGCGTCCGGCGATTTTCTCCGTTCAAAGGGCTATGAATTAATGCGTACCCTGCCCTTTGATTTTACGGAAATGGACGCGCTTTTTTCCCACAACGACGGCATGACGCTTGGCGCTTTAGACGCTATGAAAGAAAAGGGCGTTAATCCGGGCAAAGATATTATCATCGTGAGCATTGACGCGGAGCAGGCAGCCATAGACGCGCTGAAACGTGGCGATGTGAACTGCGTAATTGAATGTAATCCCAAACAGGGTCCGGATATTATGAACCTAGCGCGACACCTTGCCCGTGGAGAATCAATTCCCCGAATAATCAACATGACCGAGCAGGTGTTTTATGAATGGGACGATCTTTCCGATATTCCGGCGCGGGGATATTAAATAATGGCGCGTCTTAAATCGCTTTTTATCAACGCAAGTATTATTCAAACCATCAAAACATCCCATATTGTCATCATATTTTTGATGCTTGTTCCCCTTGTAATGAGTGTGGCGCTTGCCTTATTTAATACCATCAGTTATGACCGGCTTATCACCAACGTGGATAAAACAAACCGGCTTAATCAGATTGTTAAAACCGAAATAACCAATGAATTATGGGATATTGTGGCGGGAAATAAATCTTTTGAAGATGGTGAGCAATACCGGATTATCAACCGTATTACGAAGCAGCTTGAAAATATTATGAGTACCACTACGGAAATCCAGAACCGTCAACTTCTTGAAGTGGCGGGACGGGCGGTGAAGAC
>JAITNZ010000071.1 GCA_031290205.1 Spirochaetaceae bacterium | reverse complement strand
ATCGGGTGCTATTATTGGGCGGGGTAGCGACGCAATTTTGCGGCGCGGCGCACTGATAACGCCTTCTGAACAGCGGCTTTCGCTGGCGCTACGCCGTGTTAGATTAATTGCGTAAACACCCTCACCGGTTCGGGTGCAAGTATCGGGCGAGGGGGAGACTTCCCCCCTCCTTATACTGGAGATTTCCATAGCGCCTACCTGATTTACCACGAATTTTGAAGTGCACCCAGCCTCGTGGAGCCTGCAACGCTAACAGGATACCTCGCGGCTTGCCGCGAGGAGGCTCATTGACCGATTAGCCAACTGACGGGGAAGATTGAACTTGTTATGACTATAAGGTAGTTGTCTCCCTTCTCCCGCGAATTGAACCGCGCGATGTTCAGCGCGGCGGAGGATTTGGGGCTGGAGCTCGCCCTGCTTGCGCGCCCGCCTGAGGAGGCAGGCGTCAGGCGGGAAGAGGCGCTGGAGCGGCTACGGTAATTGCAATATGCAAGTAATTCGATAGCGGGTGACGTTTCCTCATTTGCCCACGCAGCGCCGTAGAGCAGTATCGGGAAGGCGACAGAGCATCTCAATCTTTTTTTTAAAATTCCGATAAATGAGGTATGAATAGAGCCGGTTTTATTTTTATGCTGATGTTTGCCCTCCTGTTCCTCGGTTGCAGTTCGATACGGGGGGCGTTGTTTGCCCAGGAGAGTGCCGCCGACATTGCCTTTGTCCGCCCGCTTCCGCCCGAAAATACGCCGAAAATCGAAGCGTCTGCCGTGCCGAAGAGTATTCTGGGCAACGGAAGAATGGACAGCAAATCGCTTGCCCATTTTTTAAGAAAGACGAATCCGCTGGTCGAAAAAGATTTTGCCGAAGATTTTGCGGAAATCTATGTTGAAGAAGCGGCGCTCGAAGGCGTGAATCACGATATTGCGTTTTCCCAGATGTGCTTGGAAACAGGCTTCCTCTCGTTCGGCGGCTTGGTAACGCCGGATATGAATAATTTTTGCGGGTTGGGCAGCACTGGACCCGGCGTTCCCGGCGAACGCTTCCCCACGGCGCGTATCGGCGTCCGTGCGCAGATTCAGCACTTAAAAGTCTATGCCACCGATGCCCCGCTGAAGCAGGAACTAGTTGACCCGCGCCGTCATCTAGTCCCTGCCGGCTCCGCGCCGACCATCGATGAGCTTGCAGGCTCCTGGGCGCAGGATAGGGAATATGCCGAAAAAATAAAAAAAATACTGAACCGCTTGTATAAAAATTCGTTCACCAATTAGGGGGGAGCCCGATTGAAATATTTCACCCCGCTGCACGGCATCTATCGAAAGGATGCCCGCCCGCTCCGCTTTTTGAGTGTGCTGATAGTGTCCGGTATTGCCTACGGATTATACCGCGGCGTGCAGGATAATTATCTCGTTGAAGTAACGCATATCACCCCCTTTGAACGGGGTATCGTCGAATTCTTTCGCGAAATACCCGGCTTGCTCGTGGTCTTTATCCTCGCCCTCATGTATAAGGCAAGCGAATCGCGGGTGCTTAAAATCGGCATGGCAATAATGATGGCAGGAATTGCCGGACTCTTGCTCATCAGTCCCGATAAATTGTCCGTCGTGCTGTTTATGGTGCTCTTCAGTTTCGGCGAACATATCGCCATGCCCGTCAAAAGCACCATATCACTCGAGTTGGCTCGGACAGGAAAGAGCGGGGCTTCGCTCGGTGTCACGAGCACTATCGGCAATATAGGCAACATAGCAGGATATTTAATCGTGAGCATCGTGTTTTTTATATTCGCACGATATGGTTTTACAAGATCTGATACCATCCAGTTTCGTACGGTATTCGCGTTAGCAACATTCCTCATGCTTGCCGCGGTGTTAATTTCGTTAGCAATAAAAGAAACGGCGGCAAAAAGAACACGCAAGCGGTTTTATTTCGCGCGTAAATTCGTTAAGTATTATATGCTCGAAGTTTTTTACGGCGCGCGTAAGCAGGTGTTCCTCACCTTCGCGCCGTTAGTGTTAATCTTGCAATATGGTGCAAGCACCCATCATATCGCGTTTCTCTATTGTATTTGCGCCGTTTGCGGGATGGCAGCCTCGCCCCTCATCGGAAAAATAATCGACCGGCTCGGTTTTAAGTTCGTCATGGTTACCGATACACTTGTGTTGATAGTGGTATGTTTCTTCTATGGTTTTTCCCATCGATTGTTTCCCGCGGAGATTGCCTATATGGTGGTATGTGTTAACTTTGTACTGGATGCCACTATATCACTCTGTAGCATGGCAAGTAATGTCTACGTTCAGTCTATAGCCGACAATCAGGATGAGATAACGGCGACGATCTCCACCGGTATTTCGGTAAACCACCTCATATCAATCTTTATTGCGCTGCTCGGCGGTTGGATATGGAAAGTTACCGGAATCGAAGTGCTCTTTACGCTCTCCGCCGTACTCGGTTTGCTGAACAGCATCTATGCGGCGACGATTAAACGCAGCGCCTAAGACTCAGCAGTAGCTTCCGCCGTGGCTTCCGCCGGATACTCAGCTTCATATTTCTTGACGAGTATATCACCCCACATCTTGTTCTGATAGATCGCTATCATTCGGTTTTTTACCGCTTCGAGAATCGCAAGAAATGCGCAGACTATATCCATCAGGGAATTATGGCGGACGATAAGCTCGGTAAAAACAAATTCCTGTTTCGCTTCGATGAGCTCACCAATGAGCGTGATTTTTTCGTTTATCGAAACTTCTTCATGCAGGTCCATGATGCGCTCGAAAGAAAGATTCTGCGTGAGTTTTGAAAATGATTTTAACAAATCCCAGACATCCATCTTTTCCCAAAGTTGTTCATCGTTAAAAGGCAACGTGCGCTGAAGTTTTTTTCGTTCGACTACCCATTCCGCTTCTTTTTCTTTTTCTTCCATCAACTCGGAAAGTTTTTTAAACTTCTGATACTCGATGAGCTTTTCGACAAGCTCCCCGCGCGGGTCCTCGGCATCCTCCTCATCACGGTATTCAATGGGGAGCAGCATACGCGATTTAATGTAGAGCAATGTCGCAGCCATCGCATAGAATTCGGTTAAATCGTCAAGGTCAAGCTCACCGACGAATCGCAAGCAGGAAAGATACTCCTCGGTTAATTTGGCGATGGGAATATCGTAAAGATTGATGCCGTTCTGCTTTATCAATTCGAGCAAGAGGGGGATGGGACCCTCAAAATTCGACAACTTGAAAACATGAGGCTCCCGTTTTTCAGTTTTTTTATTCCGCGTTTCGAGCATTGTCATGAGTATACTGGAACCAGCACCCTTCATCAACTCCCCGCCTTCCCCATGTCACGCTTTTGGGAATTTACCCAGAAAAATAAATTGCACCCGCCTCACTGCCATACTCGTTACCGCGCGCCTCACTGTAAGGGCTTTGCTATAGGGCGCCGACTTCAGTGTGAATCGCTCTTTTCTTAGCACAAGCCCGCGCCGTTACCACGAACCGCTGTAGGGGGATACTCCGAAGAATTTTCCCACGGAGTTTGTGTTTGCAAAGCAAACACGGAGGCGCACGGAGAAGAAGATATAAAAACTCCGTGTAACTCCTCAAACTACCCTTATGGCGCCTTGTTAAACGCTTCCTGATTTAATACAAAGTCCACTTATGCCTTTTACCCCGAATTGCGTCCCCCCAAAATCTCCGCCAAATCCTTTTCCGGCGTAGTAATCGGCTTGATGTTAAACTGTTTAACCAGAAAATCGAGAACGCCGGGGGACACAAACGCCGGAAGGCTGGGTCCAAGGCGGATATTTTTTATACCCAGATGGAGCAGGGTAAGAAGGATTGCCACCGCCTTCTGTTCGTACCATGAAATCACCAGCGTAAGGGGCAGATCGTTGACGCCGCACTTGAATGCCTCAGCCAGCGCGAGGGCGACCATGATGGCGGAGTACGCATCGTTACACTGACCCATGTCCATAATACGGGGGAGTCCGCCAATCTGCCCAAGGTCAAGATCGTTAAAGCGGTACTTGCCGCATGCCAGCGTAAGGATTACCGTGTCTTTCGGCGCCTGTTTCACAAACTCAGTGTAATAACTGCGCCCGCTCTTGGCGCCGTCGCAGCCGCCCACGAGGAAAAAGTGCTTTATCGCGCCGGATTTCACAGCCGCGATAACCGTGTCCGCCGCGCCCATCACAGTGCCTCGGGCAAAGCCTGTGGTAAGAGTTTTACCGCCGTTAATGCCGACCATAGGGCGCTCTTCCGCATAGCCGCCCAAGGAATAAGCTTTGTTGATGAGCGCCGAAAAATCTTTCGCGCCGCCTTTTTCGACTATATGCGGTAGTCCGGGGAAGCCCGTAAGGGCGGTAGTAAACACGCGATCCTTGTATGAATCTTTTACCGGCATGATGCAGTTTGTGGTAAAGAGTACTGCGGCGGGAATTCCGTCAAATTCTTTCTGCTGATTCTGCCACGCGGTGCCGAAATTCCCTTTAAGTTGCGAATGCTTTTTCAGTTGAGGGTAGGCGTGGGCGGGTAGCATTTCGCCGTGTGTGTATACATTGACACCCTTGCCGTCCGTCTGCTCCAACAGCATTTTCAAGTCACGCAAATCATGTCCTGAAATAACGATAAAGGGTCCCTTTTCGATTGCCAGCGGAACGGTCTCGGGGCGAGGCGTGCCAAAAGTTTCCGTGTTAGCTTTGTCGAGCATTCCCATCACTTTCAGGTTGACCTTGCCGGTTTCCATTGCCAGCGCGACAAGCGCTTCCATGCCCAATGCGGAATCGCCTACCGCCTCAAGAGCCTTACAGAAAAACGCCGTTACTTCTTCATCGCTAATTTTCAGAGTGAGAGCGTGGTATGCATAAGCCGCCATGCCGCGCAGACCGAAAAGGATAAGCGATTTTAGCGAGCGGATGTCCTCGTTTTGCTCCCGTATTTCGGCAAGATCGAAAGCCGCGCAGTCCGCTGAATCGGCGAATAGCCGCACCCGTTCCTCGCGCACTTTCTTGATGAGCCCTTCGACAGCCTCCGCATCAAAATTGACGTTGGTAGCGGTCGCGTAGAGCCCCTCCAGTATAAGCATTGAGGTGCGTTCATCGCCCTTGTGCCGATTCGCTACTTTCGCCAGAATGATAAGTTCCCCGGTGAGCTTATCCTCGAGCAGCGCGACCGCCTCCGTTTTTCCGCACACACCCGCCGCTCCCGCGCAGCCCTTGCCGACTGCGGTCTGTTCACATTGATAACAAAACATACTCATAATATCCTCCATAGACATTGTTGAATAAAGGGTATATTAATAAAGCGCATATATCGGTTGTTTTTACAACGAAAAGGGAAAAAAATGAAAAAGATTATATTTGTGTTGCTGAACTGCCGTCTTTTTGAGCGCCTCAAGATTGAAGAAATTGAAAAACTGCTTGGCTGTTTTCATGCCCGCACGAAAAAATTTGAGAAAGATGCCTATCTTTTTATGGAAGGTGATGAAATCTCCACGATGGGCATTGTCATAACAGGGGCGATTCATCTCGTGCGCGAGGACTTTTGGGGAAACAGGACAATTATAGCGCGTATTGCCGCCGGTGAGATTTTCGCTGAATCCTTTGCCTGCGGGAAGAGCGCGCGGCTCCCTATGAGCGTCATAGCGGCACAAAAAACTGAAGTGCTTTTTATCGATGCCAAAAAAATAAACGCCGTGTGCGCTTGTGCCTGCGCGTTTCATACAAAAATTTTATCCAATATGGTTGGCGAGCTTGCCGGGAAAAATACGCATCTTGTAAAAAAGATACAGCACTTGAGCCAGCGCAGCACGAGGGGGAAACTTATTTCCTACTTGTCATCCCAAGCGCGGGATGCGGGCAAGTCCGATTTTGAAATCCCTTTTAATCGCGAAGAAATGGCTGATTTTCTTTCGGTAGACAGAAGCGCCATGTCCGCCGAACTTGGACGCATGAAAGCTTGCGGGCTCTTAACATTCAGAAAAAACCATTTTACGCTTCTTAAAAAGACCGGAAAAGACCAGGGCGAGCGCATTAAGAATTTGTCCACAGATAGCCACAGGGGGAAGGCTTTCTCGGTCGGCGCGTAACGCGCTACCGCCATACTCCGTACCGCGCACTTTACCGTCGGTGCCCTCGCTCGGTGCCATCTCTTCATCTGTGTTAAACAGTAAGCTGCGCGGTAACGCCGCCACAGGCGGTTTCAGCCTTGCCCTTGTCCGCGAATGTTCACGAATAATCAAAAAATTTCATTGCGCCTCAGGCGCTTTCTATCTTCGCCTTCAGTATGAAAAGGGCGTCATCCACTTGGGGTCTGATACCCCGCCCAGCCGCCGCGCCCGATAGGGCGTTTAACAGCGGCATTCACAGAGGCGTGGCGCAGGACACCCTA
>JAITNZ010000070.1 GCA_031290205.1 Spirochaetaceae bacterium | reverse complement strand
TTGCAGTGTGAAAATCTGTGTGTATCTGTGTCCATCTGTGGACAAATTCTTAATGCGGTCGCCCGCGTAGTTGCGATTTGTTCGTGCCGTTCGTGGTTAATTTTCGAATTCGTAATTGCTGATCGAGCCCGTGATGCCTTGAACGCGCAGTTATTATCCGATATACTGCAAGAATGAGGTCTGAAAATTCGCAAAACCCTTTGGGCGCCGCTCCGATAACGGGACTTATCGTCAAGTACGCCGTCCCCACGGTTATCAGTATGCTGGTAAGCTCCGCGTATAATCTTACCGACCAGGTATTTATCGGCAATGTCGTGGGGATATTGGGGAACGCCGCTACCGGCATCACGTTTCCTGTTAGCATACTTTGCATCGCCTTAACCCAGCTCGCCGGCGTGGGAACCGTTGCTCACTTCAACATCTGCATGGGTAGAAAGAACGAAACGGAAGCGAAGGGGTTTATTGGGACAGGGCTCACCATGGTCGTAGCTATCGGACTGCTGCTTATGGCGGCGGTGCTTTTGTTCAAAACACCGCTCCTCATACTTTTCGGCGCGACAGAGAACATACTCCCTTTGGCAGAGTCCTATCTTGCCATCACCGGCATGGGCATTCCCTTCCTCCTCTTTTCCGGCATGGCGAGCCTCCTCATCCGTTCAGACGGAAGCCCGTCCTATTCCATGATATGCACGCTCACAGGCGCTATCCTCAACGTGGCACTCGACTGGCTTTTTATGTACCCGCTGGGCTGGGGGCTTCCCGGCGCCGCCATTGCCACCGTGATAAGCCAGGTAGTGTCTTTCGTGCTTGCTGCGGCATATTTTACCCGCTTCAAGGCATTCAAGATTGAACGCACGATATTCGGGCTTAAAACAAAATATGTTCCGGGCATTGCCCGCCTCGGCTCGTCCAACTGTATCAATCAGCTTATGCTGATGCTCGTCGCCATCGTGCTGAACAACAGCTTGCGCTATTACGGAGCGCTCTCGGCTTATGGCAGCGAAATACCCTTAGCAGTAAGCGGCATCATCGTCAAGATAAGCCATGTTCTGGGCGCCTTCGCGGTGGGCATCGCGCTGGGCTGCCAGCCGATTTTCGGATTCAATATGGGGGCGAAAAATTTCGGTAGACTCAGGGAAACCTATAAAAAAGCGCTCACGGTATCCCTCTGCGTGTGCGTGCTTGCGTTTCTTGGGTTTCAGTTTTTTCCGCGATAGATTACCGGCATTTTCGGTGTAGGAAGCGAACTTTATTTTGAATTCGCCGCCCGCTATCTGCGCATTTATTTGATGATGATATTCGCGTTCGGCGTCCAGCCGCTTTCGGTAAATTATTTTACGTCTATAGGAAAGGCACGTCCTGCGCTCATTATTACCCTGTCGCGTCAGGGCTTTCTCCTCGTGCCCCTAATCATCATTCTCCCGCTCTTTTTCGGCATCGACGGCGTCCTCTATGCGGGACCCATAGCGGATATATTGGCATATATGCTATCGCTCTTTATGGTCTTTCGGGATTTCAAAAAAATGCCGGCAATCTGAATATATTTTTTCTCCTCACCAAGCATTCACGGGCACTTAGAGCTTGAAGGCAGGTAATTGACCCTTTTCCCATTTAAGCGCATAATGAACAAAGATTAGAGGGGAGAGGTAGTGAGGGGTTTTTTATTGATGGGCGCCGTCTTGATTTTTACAGGCGGCGGAATGCTTGGCGCACAGGATGCGGCATTTTTCATCCAGCGGGCTAAGGAGTATGCCGCGCAGTTTAACCGTGATAAGGCGTTTGAAAGCTATGATTCAGCGTTGAGCGTGGATCCTGATAATATCAGAGCGCTTAACGGGCGCGGAGGTATATATGTTCAGAAAGGGGAATATGGCAAAGCGAGACTTGATTTTGAAAAAGCTTACGGTATTGCGAAGGATGATGCCGAGACCCGCCACAATCTTCAGTTTGTCTACGACTTTTATCGGAAGAATCCCGCATTGATGAATTCAGAAACTCCCAATCCTGCTACCGAGCCTGTGCCGTTCAAAGCGCCGGCACCGGCGCCATTCTCCCTTAATGCCGATTCAAAGTCGTTCGAGCAGATAAGCGATTATCCTAAGTCCGTGTCGGTTGCGGATGCGGATGGTATCACGGCGATTGTCGCCGCTACAGGTCCCCCCCCCCCCCAGCCGCCCGACGAAGCGCCTCAGGCACAAGTCCCGCAAACACAAGCACCTCAGGCACAAGTACCTCAGGCACAAGTTCTGCCGACTCAAGCCCCCCAAGCGCAAGTCCCGCAGCCGCCAGCTCCGGTCATTCAAGTGCAACTGATACAAGTGCCTCAGCCACAAGTACCCGCGCCCTCGACCGATAAAAAAACTTCAGACGGGATTATCCGTAAGACAGCCTACCCCGAAGTCAAGATTCCGCAGATTAACGGCAACATTGAATCGCGGGAAGCCCCGGCAGCCCAAGCGGCGCCGTCTCCGGTAACCCTGCCTCAGGCGGCGCCGACTCCGGCAGCCCTGCCTCAGGCAGCCCTGCCTCAGGCAGTTCGGACAGAGGCGGTCTCTATCAGGCTGAATGCGGGTGCAGGCGAGGTACGGAATCTGCCGTCAGCAGAGCCAGTCCCAACAAGCAGTTCGGGCGTTCAAGCTGAGGGACCATCGGAGACGACGGTGTCGGCGGCGAAGGTGTTATCGGCGGCGGAGACGGCGAACAATACCGGCATCCAACTGAACAAGGCGGGTAAATACGAGAAGGCGATAGAGCAATTTACCAGCGCGATTTCCTACAATCCTGATTTTGCTATTGCGTATAACAATAGGGGCGCGGCATATTTTTCTATAGGGGAATATGAAAAAGCGTCCGCCGATTTTAATAAGGCTTTGCGGATCAACCCCTATTATTTTGACGCGCACGCAAACCGCGAGCAGGTAAAGATCGCACTTGCTTCAAAATGAATATTTTTTCCCCCCAAAAAAATTTATTTTTAGTTTTATTGCTTCTTTTTTCGTTTAACTATCTCGATGCGCGTGATATTTCTGTATCCGTCGAAGATGCCGATCTGGATATGCCGCTTGACGGCGCGATTGCAAGGCTTCAGAATGGCACACAATTTATCTGTGATGAGGATGGTATTGCCCGCTTTTCAATTGATGATGATAAAAATGTTATCATAACCATTAGCTACCCCGGCTATGGAAACGGGCGGCTTCTTATCAATGCGGACGACAGCAAACTAAGCAATCAATATAAAGTGTCGTTGCGTTTAGAGAATATGCTTTCAAATAAAGAGTTGGTGTTTACGGCGGAACGAACGCAGAGCGGAACGACTGCGGAATCAGGGCGGAGCGTTACCATTGCCGGCAAGGAATTAGCCCGAGTCGCGGAAATCGGTTTTATGGAAGATGTGATGACGGCGATAAAACTCCTCCCCGGGGTGGGCTATACCAGTATGTTTAACGCGATGCCTTCGATACGCGGCGGCGACCCCGGCGACCTTATGGCGTCGCTTGACGGTTTTTATATCGAGTTCCCCTATTTCTGGGGCGGTTCAGTTTCAATCTTCGACCCGCACATGATAGAGAGTGTGAAACTTTCGCATGGTATTTTCTCCGCGCAGTTTGGGCACACTATCTCCGGTTTGCTTGAATTACATTCAAAAAAACCCTCCGCAACGGAAACAGAAATTGAATTCGGTATCTCGACAAGCGCCGTCAACTTGAATGTTTCCATTCCCCTTAACGAAAAAGGCGGCATCATGGTGATGGGAAAGACGACCTACTGGGACGGCTATATCGCGCTGATAAAGGCGCTCTCCTATGCCGTCGAGGAGCTGGAACCCATCAGGTCTGTTACCACCGCGCCCTTTATTCGGGTAGCCGAGATTGCGGGGAATTATAAATGGACCGATAGTGTTGAGTGGACATTGAACGCCTTTATCGGCGGCGACGGCGTAGGCGCTGTCTATAATAATCCTATCCCCATTACCATAAACGGCAGAAGAAACGATGTAGACCTGCAATTTGATTGGAATAACCTTCAGGGGTTTTTGATTAACTCATTCTTGTTTAATCTTTCAAGCGCCAGCATCCTCAAGACAACCGTAGGGACGGGGTTTTTAACCAATTATATAATCGCCGACCTTAACGATAAATTAAATTTAGCATATACCGATGTTTTTAAGAATTTTATGAATGGGTACCACTATTCTATTCTATCGGATTCTTATGCCATAAATGATCGGACGATAATGAAAGCTGATAATTCGACATATACCGCGCAGGGGCGCGTTGATTATGATTGGGAGGCTGGGCATGGGCTTCTCTTCGGCGCCGGTGCCGAACTTTTTTATACGCGCTGGACGCGAAATACCGCGTATAGCGGAACAGTTGATGTGTTGATGCCCGAGACATTTATGAAGACGCTTGTTGCACTCGGCTTAATCGATAAGCCGCTCCCTAAAGCGTATATCAACAGCGCTGTTGAAAGAACCGTTGACGGGCTTAATCAGGCTTTAACGAGCGCGGCGTTTACCACGTTGGAGTATAAGGATACGGAAAATAAATTCGGCGCGGTCTTGGGTCTGCGCCTCGACCATCTTTATTTTATGGGCAGAGATTTTTCTATCCAAACCTATCCCGCATTTAATCCGCGTTTGAATCTTGATTATCATCTATTGCGTAATAAAGGGGGTATCGACCTGCTCAGCCTTACCGCCGGAATGGGGCTTTTTTCTTCAATGACCGATAATATTTCTAACCTCCAGAGCAGTAGCGGCATCAATGATTTTGCATTACAGCAAAACCGTTCGTGGACAAGTCTTGTTGGCGTAAAAATTGATTTCCTGTCGAATTTTAGTTTTAATATAGAGGGGTATTATAAATATATATTTGACCGCGCATACACGATTACCGAAGTCGGCTTGGACGCCTCACAATCATCCCAGACCTCAAAATCAAATTACTACTTTGACGGGGAAGGGCATGTGGGGGGTTTTGATATGATGCTACAACGATATGACTCAAAATATCTCGACGGCTGGATTTCCTATACATTTAACTATGCATTATATCGCAATCCAACAGCGGTCGATACAAATGGTAATCTGACGGAAGGCGATTGGCGCTTTCCTTCCTTCCACCGTTTTCATAATTTAAACCTCGTGTTGAACATAAAACCATCCAAACGTTTTAATATCAGTGTACGTTTCGGGTTTGCTTCGGGAACGCCGCTGTCGGTGCCCGGCGAAATTGAATGGTATCCTGTTTTGGTCCAGCGCCCCGGCGTCCAGCCATACTTCATTCAAAAATACAAGAGAACAAACTATTATTCTGATACACGGCGTAATGGGTATTCGCTGCCCCTTGATTTAAAATTCTCATTTTTTTCGTTTCATAAAAATGGGAAGACCCAGGGCGAAACCTATATCGCTATCGAAAACGCGATGGCGTTTTTTAAGACGCGGGATAAAAATACAACGTTTAACGCATATACAGGCACCGAAGTTGAAGGCAGCGATACGGCATCATACCAGATGCCTATACCGATGATTTCATTCGGGTTTACTTGGTCGTACTGAAAATATATTGAGGAACCATTAAGGGTATATTGAAAACATGAGGAATGTTGAGGGAAAAAATGGCTTATTTAACCGGCTTTCACGCGATTGAAGAACGTATTCGTGCTGATAGAGAAACAGGCGCTTTGCTCGTCGCTAAAGCGGGACCACGTGCTCAGGAAATTGTGCGCCTTGCGATGGGGAAAAATATTCGCATCAGCAAAGTAGGTACTCACGACCTTGATCGTATATCAAATGATCATCGGGGTATCGCACTCGAAGTCCACGACCCAGAAAACTTAAGCGAGCTGAGTTTCGAGTCGTTTCTTGAAAATCTGGATGGGGACAAAAATAAAAAAAATTGGACGGTAGTTATCCTTGATGAGATTACCGACCCGCATAATTACGGCGCAATCATCCGTTCATGCGATCAATTCGGCGTTGATCTGGTTATCACGCGGAACAAGCGGACGGCAAAACACAGCGATGTCGTCGCTAAGAGTTCCGCCGGCGCAATCGCGTGGGTGCCCTGTCTCGAAGTGCCCAACCTTCCCCGTGCCGTCGAAGACTTAAAACAAGCGGGCTTTTGGATATATGGCGCGGATATGGCAGGGCAGAGCCTTTATACCAGAGATATGCAGGGGCGTTGCGCGCTCATACTGGGGAGCGAGGGTGCAGGCATCTCACGCTTGTTGCGCGAAAATTGCGACGCCCTCGTCGCGATACCCTCACTTGGGCATATAGATTCGCTTAACGTTTCCGTCGCCGCCGGCGTTATGCTCTACGAGCTTGTCCGCCAGCGGCTGGCTTGACGCACCTAAATCGGGCAAATACTTTGCAATTTTGCCGCCCTTAGGGTTTTTCTTTTCTATCGTGAGACAGTGATACCTATATTGCTAACGGGGGGTCTGGGGGGCACCTCGCCCCCCAGTGGGGGCGTTGCGGGGGCTAGCCCCCATAGAGGGCGCACAGGCTCACCTAAAGGTGAACCTGCATTAACGTCAGTGTTGGGTTGTTCTGCGCCACGCCATGAACGATTAACCGCAACAACGCCCTTACGGGCGCGTTCATTGGGCGGGGTAG
>JAITNZ010000069.1 GCA_031290205.1 Spirochaetaceae bacterium | reverse complement strand
CCCAACACTGCACAATAGTGCAGGTTCACCTTTAGGTGAACCTGTGCGCCCTCTGCGGGGGGTATCCCCCCGCAACGCCCCCCTCGTCAGCAATAGAGCATTATCACACTTTTGGAATTACCACGAAAAATAAATTGCACCCTAGGATAACACGAATGAACGCCCTTTTCTTACCAAGAGCAAGGCAGGAAGCGCCTGTGGGGCAAGGCAAGGGCAGGAAGCGCCTCTGTTTTATCACTGCCGACGCACGCATCAAGCTTTAGCGGCTTTATCCACTATTTGAATACCGACTGGATACTTGCATCCCCTACGGGAGTCGAACCCGTGTTGCCGGGATGAAAACCCGGTGTCCTTACCGCTAGACGAAGGGGACATTAAAAACAGTCTACACAAAATCCACCTTTTTTGTCAAGTAGCCCGTGCGTGGCAACGAGGCGATCTGGCTGGCGCGTAGGTGCCGCCGACAAGCTTGGCTTCCCTGTCCTCCGAAGGGGAAAATATTTCTATTCAGTTTAACATAAAACCTGCCGAAAATAAGGCGTAGGTCTATCATGGTGCAATTAATTTTTTATATTCGTTTTCCGTCTCAATTACGCCGCGTGCGTCCCGCCCTTTTCGATTCATTCGAAAACACGATTTCGCGGAGTATCGAAGTTTCCGGGGGTAAAATACGGCATAGTTTCCATTCGATTGTTGCCGATTTTGACGCGAACGCGATAGGATTTTGGATTGACATCCTCACCATGCTGGAAAGCATCAATGCTACTGTCGAAAAAAAGAAACACGAATTCTTTGGTTGCCTCTGCGTTCTATCGGAAAATGTTGATGATGATTTTATTCCACTCCTCTTCAGGACGCTTCCCGCCGAGGCAAAGGCAAGTGGTATATGGTGTTCGCCGGGCGTCCGTGACCGGCTACAAAGTTTTGCTAATTTTACCGGCGAATATATAAGCCTTTCGGTTGAAAGCAGCTCGGATACATTTAGCGAAATCGAAAGAATAAAATTAAGCGGCGCTGCGGATAATACTCCAGCGCAAGCGAAACGTGCAGTGCCTGATAGCACGACGCTTACTATTCGTTTTGGATCGGGCGCCTCGGCTCTATGCTGTTTTATAGATGCTTTTACTCCGGCAATTCACGAATTGCTTGCCGATGCGGGAATCAAAACGACTCGCCCCACGCTTAGCAAAGCCAAGGGGGAACCCGCCTATAGCGGAATAAACGAAGAATTACTTGCGTTACATCAACAGCTCTTTAAGGATCGCCTCCGCTCGGAATCCACGCCATGGCTATTGAGGCTTGGCAGGCGCTTCTTTTTTTTGCTACTGAACAGCTATTGCCACGCACGCGCCGCGAAGGGACGAAAGCCTATTATCATTCTCGAAGATATGCAAAAAGCAGATGCCAATCTTAGCCGTATTTTTGTTGATGTCTATACTGATATAGCAAAGGACTCCCCCCCCCCCCTCTATGCGCTGTGTTCATCAGAAAATATACCGTCCGAGTTTAAGGGCATATCCCCCTATATGATATTTCGTCCACCAGAGCCGATGCCAAGTTTTTCAGCCTACAATGCCGATTTAAGTCTTTGGGAGTTAGCGCAGACCTGTTACCTCTTTGGAAAGTATTTTCCGCCGTCTAGCTTTATCGAGCTCTTCAGTGCTGAGGGGAAGAACAGGGATGTCGCGCAAAAAGCATTAGCATTATTGTTGGATAATAATATTATACGTTCTATTGATTACCCCGTGCCCGCACTCCCCGGCTTTACCGAAGGTGTGGAACAAGCGCTTGGCGAGCGCAGCGTATACATACGTTCAATGGTAAGGAAGCGACTACTCTCGTGGGTAGGCGAAGGCAAAATCAATCCCTGTTATAATCTTCTAGAAGCGTTGCATAGCCTCGGTGCGGTAATCTCTGATTCGCTCGTGCTTGAAGCGCTTAAATCCGATTTGGTGAACGGCGCTTTTAGAGATATAGAGCTTGCCATATCGGAGGGAAGGTTTAACCATGTTGTTGGTGAGGGGCGCGCCCCTGCGCTCTCATACTGCTGGGTAACATTAAAGGCGTTGTTGTTTGGCAGTGAAGAACACATCATGGAAGTATTTAAGATAACCGAAAAGATTGATTCTGATATACCCCTCTATAAGTCTTCGATTTTAACAATTGAGGCGATATTCAGCATGATGACGCGAAATGTAGAAGGCGCACTCGGCGCGATAAAAAAATCGATAATGATACTGCAGAAGACGAAAGAAAAAAAAGAAATCGCGCAGGTGTATAGAGTATTTTCGTTGGTAAATCTGTCGAAGAAAGAACTAAGCGACACCTTGGAATATATCGCGTTTGCCGTTGAAGAAGCGGAACACAGTAAAAACTATGAGGAGCTTGCCATATCCGCTTATTATGCGGCGGCAGTGCATTTTATATTCGGTAATCTATCGAAGTCTGAACATTTAATCAAACAATCTGAACACTATTCGCAGGTTTCAGGACGATTCGAGTGGGCGCTCCGAGCGCGCTTCTTTTTAGCCCGTCTCCATTTCGAGATTGGTAGCTATAAGACGGCGCTCTCGATATTTAAGTCATTAGTGGGGAGCGAAGCGGCTTCAAATCAGGCGGTGTTTAGCGCCACCTTAAACGCGTGGATATTTAGAACAGAACTCTATCTGGACGAGAGTATGCCTGAGCTTCCCGCTGTGCTTAACACCGATGGTTTAATGTTCAAATTGGAAAGCCTCTATTTATCAGGCGAGTATGATAAAGCCATAGCGCTTTCCGAAGAAGTTTTACGGAACCTTCCCACTCACAATTCGTTGATGCTGGAACAGCCCGATTGGGAAAGCGGTTTCGCGCAGTGCGAGATGCTTGTCTGGACACCGGAAGAATTTTGGAAACGCAGCTTCACTGTGTGGCGGGCTCTTGCGCTCTGCAAAGCAGGCGAGCACACAATCCGCGATGCGGTCGCGGTGATGCGGGGGGTCATGCGCGATGAGCTGCTCTGGGAATACGACCCTGGTGCACCGTTCATTTTCTTTGCCAACTACTTGGTGCTAAACGAGGCAAAGGCATCGGAAATCGACAAGAACACCGCCATTAGCGTCGCGTTCAAACGCTTACAAAGCCGCGCCGTCCGCATCAATGACATCGAAATCCGGCGTGCATTCCTTTCGCGGCAGTATTGGAATGCGATACTGTTCGACATGGCAAAAGAACACAACCTGATTAGTAAGGAAGCGAAAGTCCCCACCCGCGACACCATGCGCGGCATCCCCGTGTTCCACCCGATAATGTAGCCATCAATTATTGCCATTGGTATAGGGAAAGCAGCCATCGCCCCCCAAGCATATTTCCCAGAACACAGCCCCGTAGGGCGCTGCAAAAAATAAAGCCCAAGGCTGGGGAAAGCAGCCTCGCCCCCCAAGCATATTTCCCAGAGCACAGCCCCGTAGGGCGCTGCAAAAAAAAAGCCCAAGGCTGGGGAAAGCAGCCATCGACCCCCAAGCATATTTCCCAGAGCACAGCCCCGTAGGGCGCAAAAAATAAAACACAAGGCTGGGGAAAACAGCTATCGGACACAAAGCATATTTCCCAGGGTGCAGCCCCGTAGGGCGCTACAAAAAAAAAAAACCGCCCCGAAAGGGGCGGCTTTTTTAATACTGCACTGGTCTAGAACAAGCCGGAAATTTTGCCGGTGTTGTCGACATCGATCTTCTGAGCGGACGGGACTTTCGCGAGTCCGGGCATCGTCATGATTTCGCCGGTGAGCGCGACTATGAAGCCGGCGCCTGCCGAAATCTTGATATTGCGGACGGTGAGCGTCCAGCCCTGCGGCGCGCCGCGGAGGGTCGGGTCGTCGGTGAAGCTGTATTGGGTCTTCGCCATACATATCGGCACCTTGTCCATGCCGAGTTTTTCAAGCTGCTGAATCTGCTTCTGCGCGCTCGGGAGGATATTGACCGCGCTCGCGTGGTAAATCCGCTTGGCAATCGCTTCGATTTTGTCTTTAATGGACGCTTTTTCGTCGTAGCTAAAGGTGAACTTCGAAGGCTGCTGGGTAAGCCGCACGACTTCTTCGGCAAGTTTTTTGCCGCCTTCGCCGCCTTTCGCCCATACTTCGGACAGCACGACATTCGCGCCTTTTTCTTTCGCCATCTTCTCGACAAGGTCGAGCTCGGCTTTCGTGTCCATCGGGAATGCGTTGATTGCCACAACCGCCGGCAGATTGAACACCGTCGTGATGTTTTCGATGTGCTGGAGGAGGTTCGGAAGCCCCTTGGCAAGCGCGTCGAGGTTTTCCTTGTTAAGGTCGTCCTTCGCAACGCCGCCGTGGTGCTTGAGCGCCCGGACTGTCGCCACGATGACGACCGCCGAGGGGGTAAGACCGGCAAAGCGGCATTTGATGTCGAGGAACTTTTCCGCACCGAGATCGCCGCCGAAACCGCCTTCGGTAACGACATAGCCGTCTTTACCGGCGAGCTTGAGGGCGAGCTTGGTAGCCATAATCGAGTTACAACCGTGGGCAATGTTCGCGAAGGGTCCGCCGTGAATGAACGCGGCGGTACCTTCGAGGGTCTGCACGAGGTTCGGTTTCAGCGCATCTTTGAGGAGGGCTGCCATCGCGCCCTGAGCTTTCAGCTGAGCGGCGGTAACCGGTTTTTCGGTGTTGTCTGACTGCTTGCCGCGGGTGAACCCGACGATGATGCGCCCGATGCGGGCTTTGAGGTCGTCAATATCCGATGCAAGGCAGAGAATCGCCATGATTTCGGAAGCGACGGTGATGTCGTAGCCGTCTTCACGGGGGCTACCGTTGGACTTGCCGCCGAGACCGTTTACGATAAAGCGGAGCTGGCGGTCGTTCATGTCGACGCAGCGGCGCCATATAATTTTGCGCGGGTCGAGGTTGAGTTCGTTCCCATGGTAGATATGCGCGTCAATCATCGCGGCGAGGAGGTTGTTCGCCGCGCCGATAGCGTGAAAGTCACCGGTGAAGTGCAGGTTGATGTCTTCCATCGGGATAACCTGCGCCCAGCCGCCGCCTGCCGCGCCGCCCTTCACGCCGAAAACCGGACCCAGTGAAGGCTCGCGGAGCGCGACTACGACTTTCTTGCCGATTTTGGACAGACCGTCGGAAACGCCGACTGTTGTGGTGGTCTTGCCTTCGCCTGCCGGCGTCGGGGTGATAGCGGTAACGAGGATGAGCTTCGCATCCGGGTCGTTCTTGTGTTTGGCAAGGTAGTTATAATCAACTTTTGCCTTGTAGTAGCCGATGGGCTCAAGGTATTCTTCTGGAATGCCGATCCTCTTGGCAACGTCAAAAATTTTGTCGGTATGCGCCGGATAAACCTGTTGCGCAATGTCAATGTCCGAGGGGTTCGGAACTCTCTTTACTCCATCTCCTGTCATATTCTTTCTCCTATTGTTTGAAATGTCCCCCATAACGGGGGACTTAATTAGCTTATCTCATATCGAATTATCTGTCAATATATCTCTATGAAATTTTTACAAATACAAAATCCTCATCTACAGCCTAATAACAACCGAGTTCGATTGTCGAGCGGCGGTGGACGGTGTCCTTACCTTCCGGTGAGGGGCGAAGTCCCGACCATTCGATGATGTCGGCGGCGTCGGCGGCTTTGTTCAACGTGTAAAGGTGGATGCCCTGCACATCGGCGCACATAAATTTGTGAATCTGGTCCACGGTCCATTCCTTACCGGCTTTCTTGAAGTCGTCGGCATACTGCTTGGCAACTTCGGGGGATGCGCCGCGGGGAGCGGTGTATTTACCGACAATAGCCGACAGGCTGCGCGGAATGGCGCTTTCGTTCGGGATCATCGTCAGTGAGGAAATGTTCGGACCGCCTTCGGTAAAGCGCGCATTGAGCGCGGGCATAACGCCGAGAACGACGGGAAGGTGGAAGCCTGCGTGGCGGAGTTGTTTGATCCATTTCTCGTAGGCTACGATGTCATGGCAGGTCTGCGCGAGGCAGAATTCCGCACCGGCATCTTGCTTCAGGCGCATAAACGCCATATCCGACCAGATACTGCGCGCATCGGTATGGACTTCGGGGTCGCCGGCGCAGGCGATGCAATACTTGGGGTGCTTTTTCGCCACATAGTCAACCAACTGGCTGGCATAGTGGAAAGAACCGCCGGTCTTGACATCGGGTTTGCCGGTGCCGGGATCGATGCGGTAGTCGCCGCGGAGGGCGAGAATGTTCTCGACGCCGTGGGACGCATACTCTTTCAGGTTGTCGTCAATGGTCTTTTCGCTTTCCATGATGCATGTGTAGTGCGTCATACAATTGATGCCCTGTTTCTGGACATAGGAGCAGACTTCGACGCTCTTGCCCTTGTTGGAACCGCCGGCTCCATAGGTACAACTGATGAAATCAGGGTTGTACTTCTTGCAGATGTCGATTTCTTTCTGCAGCTTGGGGACGCCATCGTCCTCTTTCGGTGGGAACACCTCAAATGACACCGTCATTTTCTTCTTTAGGATTTCTGCTATTCGCATTTTACCTCCATGCCGTTTGCCCTCGGGCAAACGCTGATTCGGACTTCCCGAATCGTTTGTTTTTTTAATACCGTAAGCGGCAACGCCGATTATTTTTTTCGGTGATTTCAGTATATACCCTGTCGAGGGGCTTGTCAATAAAAGAATTTTTGATACAATGGTGCCTGATAATGAGGAGTTCGATTGATGAGAAAAGTATTGTTTTTTGCGGCGTTGTTCGGGGCTTTAGGCGGAGTTGCTTTTGCCCAGACCAGTGTAGAGACAGAGACGCTCGCGACGGAGGCTGAGGCTGAAACTGAGGCGCCCGTAGAAGAAGTCGAAGAGAGTACGGAAGCGGCGACCACGCGGACAGGCTTTAGGTCGGAGCGGTCGTTTTTTGAATTCGGCATAGTAGGCGCCGAAATTGGCGCTTCAAACTCATGGTTGAGCATCGGCGAATTGTTCGACATGGGGCATTTCAACTCCGCCGGGCTCCTAGACCGGGGCGAGTTTGCCTTTGAGCTTGGCATCTTCGCCAAGCCGTTAAACTTAAAAATATCGCTAGGAAGCCTCTTTACCCTGAGGGTAAATGTCGGCGTGGACGCGGATCTGCGCTTTGGCACGACGGAGGGCACGATGACTACGATTAAAAACATGCTGGGATTCATCGACAACATTGGAAATCTTTTCAATACTTCATCTGATGTAATAGAGATTAACGACACGTTAAGCCAAATTAACAGCTTGAGAGCCGGATTGACCGTGGAAGGAGAAGCCTTCGGCGTCCTCGACATTTTGGGAGAACGAACATTCTTACAGGACAAGCTCTGGCTCAAAGCGGGTCCCTCGGTTTTCCTCCCCGTCCTCTACATTCCGAGACAGTCGATTGGACTTGAGGGATACGCCTCTTCCATTAACAATAAAGACGAGCTGCTGGGTAAGAAAATCGGCGTTCACTCTACAGGGACTGGTATCGATGCATGGACCGCTTTCATAGACGGCGGCTCCCCTGGCGTCGGCATAGACCTGTCCCTTGAAGGACGCTATGCGTTTTTGCCCATCTTGGACGCCGGCGCCGCGATAAGCGGCATTCCCCTCGTGCCCGCGTTTATGGACCATAAGCGGTCTTTCAAACTAGAGATGGATTATTCCGTTCAGTTTCCCGGTGAACAGGATCTGATAAACGGCGATGTGGGCGAGCTTCTCACAACGAACCTCGACTATGGGTTTAACGACGCCGCCAGCGAAAAAAAGGCGGTGCTCCGCCCTATACGCTTCAATTTTTACGGAATATACAAGCCGCTCAAGAGCAGTTTCCTGCTCGTTATACCCGAAGTTGGGTTTTCTATAAAATATCCGGGAAGCGACTTTTCCTATACAACGTTCAACTGGGGCGTCAACGCGCAGATAAATCTACCGATAATACTCTCGGTTCAGGCGGGAATCAGGCGCTTCGAGGAAGTGTGGAGCAACTCAGTCGGGTTTATCCTCAATTTCCGCGCATTCGAGCTTGATTTGGGCGTGGCATTACGCGGTCCCACGTTCTCCAGCAGTTGGTCGGCAAAGGGGCTTAACGCCCTTGTCGGCTTCAAGTTCGGTTGGTAGCCCGGTGAATTCCAATCTCCCCGCCGGGAATAAAACCGGTCAGAACCCGAAAACGGGACCAAGTAAGTGGATTCTTGTTTTTTTCCTCGTGCTCGGACTTTTAGCGTTTTATTTTATCAGGACGAACGATGCCGCGCTTGTCCAGCTTTCCTATAGTGAGTTTCTTGCGATGGTACACGATGACGAGAAAAAACCGGCGGAGCTTACCATTATCGACGATAAAAAAATCAAATGGCGGACACGGGGGGCGCAGGGGCTGACGGATTACGAGACTCGCATACCCTACGCCGACCCCAGTCTGCTGCCGACGCTCGAAGCGCGCGGTATTCGGGTAAGCGGTGCGGAAAAACAGGTGGGCTTTTTCGATGTTGTGCTGGAATTCCTCCCTTGGTTGATAGTTTGTTTCTTTGTGATGACGATTTTCCGCAATATGCAGGCGAATGTCCCCGGCGGACGAGGCTTTAACTTCGGCAAGAGCCGGGCGCGCCTCTACGAAGGCAAGGGAAAGAAAATCGCCTTTGCCGATGTCGCGGGACAAACCGAGGCGAAGGCGGAGCTTGAAGAGGTCGTCGCCTTCCTCAAAGACCCCGAAAAATTTACCGACATGGGGGCGCGTATCCCCAAGGGCGTCCTCCTCGTCGGGATGCCGGGAACGGGTAAAACCTTGATGGCGCGCGCCGTTGCAGGCGAGGCGAATGTCGATTACTTCCACATATCCGGCTCCGATTTTGTCGAAATGTTTGTCGGTGTCGGCGCGAGCCGCGTCCGCGACCTCTTCGAACAGGGACGGAAACATAGCCCGTGCATCATCTTTATAGATGAATTAGACGCCGTAGGACGCACCCGCGGTGCGGGCTACGGCGGCGGGCACGACGAGCGCGAGCAGACGCTCAACCAGATGCTCGTCGAAATGGACGGCTTCGACTCGAAGGAGGGAATCATCATCCTTGCCGCAACGAACCGCCCCGATGTGCTCGACCCCGCGCTCCTCCGCCCCGGACGCTTCGACCGCCAGGTGGTCATCGCGATGCCGGACATTAACGAGCGTGAGGCTATCCTCAAAATCCACAGCAAAAACGTAAAGACCTCGGCGGATATCGACCTGACCCGCATCGCGCGCGCGACGTCGGGGATGAGCGGCGCCGATATTGCCAACCTCGTCAACGAAGCGGCGCTGCTTGCCGCCCGCACCAATAAAATATCCGTCGAGATGACGGACTTCGAAGCGGCGCGGGATAAACTCCTCATGGGCGTCGCACGGACGAGCCTCGCCATCTCCGTCAAAGAGCGCCGAATGACCGCCGCACACGAGGCGGGGCACGCGCTGCTCCACTACTTCCTCCCTAACGCCGACCCGTTGCACAAGGTGACGATCATCCCTCACGGGCAGGCGCTGGGCATGGCGATCTCGCTGCCCGAACAGGATAGTTTTAGCCGCACGCGGGGCTGGATCGAAGACCGCATCTCGATATGCTATGGCGGCTGGCTTGCCGAAAAACTCCTCTGTAACGAAACGACGACGGGCACCAAGAATGATCTGGAACAGGCGACCGAGATGGCACGGAACATGGTCTGCGAATGGGGTATGTCGGATGAAATCGGTCCCATCGCCTTTGGGCAGGAGGACAAGCCGATTTTTATCGGCAAGGAGATCGCCCGCCACAAGGACTATTCCGAGGAAACTGCCCGCCGACTTGACGAAGCAATCAAACGCATCCTCGACGAGGCACGAACACGCGCCGAAGCGATACTCGACGGCAACCGCCAAAAACTCGAACAGCTTACCAAAGCCCTTATCGAACGCGAGACCCTCATCGACGCCGAAGTGCGCCGACTCCTCGGTATGCCGGCACATGACGACATCGGCGTAATTGCGGCAACTGTCTGATTCAAGAAGTGTTGGTGGTGTTTGGGAATTCCATCCTCCGCGTCCCGCGTCTCTGCGTGGGTTCATTAAGCGAAAAGCCCAACAGCAAAATGCTCGACATTGCCCATGCCGCCATGCTCGGTTACCGCGCGTTTCACTTCACTGTTAGGGCATTTCTGTAAGCCAGCAACGCTCCCCGCATGTGGTGGGGGCGTTGCGGGAAGGCTTTCTCAGGTATGCGGCGTAACGCGCTACGCGCAGCCGTTACGGTATGAGCAGATTTGGTACCGCCAAAACAGCCGCAATCCGACACGAGGCGCTCACTCAGAACTGAAATCACACTTTAACGCAACCAAACTGAACAGAGGAGCGCCATGCTATTGAGTGCCTCAACCAGGGCGAGCGCATTAAAATTAAAAATCACGCAAATCCGCAGATTTTACGGATTGATGCAGAAAAAAGCCTGCGAAAGACGCAAAGAAATCGCAATTTATAAGGAAATTTTATGATTATTCGCGTCTATTCCGCGGGCGATTTGAAAATGCTGAAGAAGAATGTCCACAGATATACACAGATTAACACAGATGAAGAAAATTGCGGAGTGAAAATCTGTGTCTATCTGTGTCCATCTGTGGACAAATTCTTAATGCGCTCGCCCTAGTGCCTCAACCCTCTTCCCCCAAACCCCTTCTTCAAATGTTCGTGTGGTTCGTGCCGTTCGTGGTTATTCTTCAAATTCGGAATCGCTCCCGCTCCCTCGCGCATCCGTGATGCTAGACAGGGAACGCTTCTATTTTGCATAATAAGCGTATGAGTGCTATTTTTGATGACGCCTCTTTGCAGTCCAAGCTTGAGGAACGGTTAATCCGTTATGCCGGAGTTTGGACGACGAGCGATAAAAGGTGCGAAGACACGCCGACAACGGCGGGGCAGTGGGACTTGGCGCGGCTGCTTGAAAAAGAGCTTCGCGCACTCGGTTTGCAAGATATTGAACTTACCGAACATTGCTATCTTATTGCCCGCCTTCCTTCGACGGTAAAGGAGAGCGCCCATGCTGCCGCGCTCCCCGTGATAGGCTTTCTCTCTCATCTTGATACTTCGGCTGAGGTAAGCGGAAAGGATGTGCATCCAATTGTTGAGCGAAATTACGACGGGCGGATTATCGAACTCGCGGACGGCGTGACGCTCGACCCTGCTGAGGATGCCGAGCTTGCCGCGCAGAAGGGGAGGGCGCTCATCCACACGGACGGCGGCACGCTCTTGGGCGCGGACGACAAGGCGGGCATTGCCGAGATTGTCAGCGCGGCGGAGTATTTTTCCGCTCATCCTGAAATCGAGCATCCCGCGCTGGAGTTTATCTTTTCGCCGGATGAAGAGACGGGAAAGGGTTTGCCCTGTTTCCCTCAGCATAAAATACACGCGCGGTATTGCTACACGCTGGATGGCGGCGGGGCGCCTGAAATCGAGGCTGAGTGTTTTAACGCCTACTCGGTTGACGTTTACTTTTCCGGCAAGGTCATTCATCCGGGCGCGGCGCGGGGGGTGCTGGTAAATGCCGCCCTGATGGCGGCGACTTTTGCGGCGATGCTGCCCCGTTCGGAGAGCCCCGAAGCGACGGACGGCTACTACGGCTACTACTGCCTGATGGAGCTCTCCGGTAATCAGGAATCCGCTCATGCTGAGTTGATTGTCCGCGATTTTTCGCGCGAGGGGATGGAGCGGCGCCTCGGGGCGATCGAGGCGTTTGCCCGTGCGGTCGAAGCCGAGTTTCCCGGCGGGACGGCGAGGGTCGAAGCGAAGCTCTCCTACATCAATATGAAGGAAAAGATCGACGGCGAGCCTGCCGTCCTTGAAAAATTGTTTGCCGCAGGAAGCGCGCTCGGGCTTGAACTAAAGCTCAAGCCTATACGCGGCGGCACCGACGGCGCCCGCTTGAGCGAGCTCGGCATTCCCACGCCGAATATCTGGACAGGCGGGCGGAGATTTCACAGCAAAACCGAATGGGTTTCGCTCGATGATATGGTCCTGGCAGTAAAACTCGTGGTCGAACTTGCCCATTTGTGGGTGCCACAGGCACTTTCAGCCCTTGATGATGGCGTTCGCAGTCAAACTGCCTAAGCAGGTTTGTTGCTGCGTTCAGAGCACTTTCAGCCTTGCCTTCAATATGAGAAGGGGGGCTTGAGAAGGGCGCTTGTTACGCAGGGAGGCTTGAGAAAGGTGCTTGTTACGCAGGGAGCTTGAGAAGGGTGTTGCGTTTAGGGGGAAAAAGGAAAAAAATGAACTTTGATGAAGAGATTGAGCGGCGCGGCGACGGCAGTGAAAAATGGAACCGCTATCCGGCTGATGTCCTGCCGATGTGGATTGCCGACATGGATTTTCGCGCCCCGCAGCCGATTGTTGACGCACTGGTCGAAAAAGCGCGTTTCGGTATCTATGGCTATCAGATATATGACGAATTGCCCGCTCTGCTGGCGGATTGGCTCCGCGAAAAATATCACTGCGAGGCGCAGCCTGAGTGGATTGTCCCCGTTCACGCGCTGGTTCCCGCGTTGGCGCAGGCGGCGAGTGTGCGCCAAGGCGGCGTCCTCATCCCCGTGCCCACCTACATGGGGATCCTCAGCGCGCCGGTCAAAACAGGGCGGCGGGCTACTCACGCAGCGCTGAAAAACACCAATGAGTCCTACGAAATGGACTTTGCCGAAATGCGCCTGAAGGCAGACAGCGGCACGGAAACGCTCATGCTCTGCAATCCGCAAAATCCGGTCGGGCGCGTGTACCGGCACGAAGAGCTGCTCGAAGCGAGCCGCCTTGCGAACGAAAAGAACCTGCTCGTTATTTCGGATGAGGTTCACAGCGAGCTTATCTATGAAGGAGAACACATCCCCTTCTGGACGGTCGATGATTACGCGCGGGAAAACAGCATCACGCTGATGGGTCCCGGTAAAACCTGCAATATCGCCGGTCTCCCCTTCGGCTTTGCCGTAATCCCGAACGAGGCAATCCGCGCCGCCTTCAAAAAAGCCGCCTATGCGATATCCGAATCCGGCGTCATGCACGCGACGGCGGCAAAAATAGCCTACAGCCCCGCATGCACCGAATGGAAGCGGGCGCTTATCGCATACCTCAAGGGCAACCGCGACTTTCTCGAAGCCGGATTAAAAAACATTTCGAGCAAGATACGATTCCCGCATCTGGAGGGGACTTATCTGCAATGGGTCGATTTCGGAGAGGTGCTGGAAAATCAAAATGCCGGCAAATGGCTGCTTCTTAACGCAAAGATCGCCGCGAACGACGGGAATATGTTTTACGGAGGCGATACCCACGGCAGATACGATGCCTACGTCCGCTTAAACTTTGCCGCCCCCCGTTCCCGCCTCGCCTGCGCGCTCGAGCGTATCGGCAATGCACTTCCCCATTGATGGGTGCACCCGGCTGTGCCTGAGGCACTTGCACGCTCTGACTTTTGTGTGGAAGGGCGATTCACGCGGAGGCGGCGCCAAATGCGCCTTCGCCTGCTCACTCCTCGCCAAAAAAATTAACTTACAGAAGCTGCTGGGTGGCATTTCTTTCGATCATGGGTATTTCCGGTAAAGAACTACCGGCTATACCGGTAATGGCGCCAATAAAACCATTGGTGTTGAGTAATATTTTCTCAAGCTGTTTCTCGCGGGTTTTCCAAATCTTTTCCATTCTATTCCGTTCATCAAGATAGCCCTTCTGTAAATCACCAAAACTCTCGATTATTGTCCCGAATTGCGCCTGAAATTCTTTGCCGCTTAGATAATCATAGAGCATTTGCATTTTTTCGCCCTTATTCGTTTGCGATGCATATGCTTCACTTACCCGAACAATGCTGTCGCGCAGCACAAGAGAGAGCCCCTTCAATTCGGTAAATGTGCAAATCCACACGCCATCCTTTTGACCAATTCGTTCAATGTCATCGGGGAGCGCATCGGTTACCAACACACAAATATCGGCTTTGACCCGTCCGCCGTCTTCCTTTAATTTACTTATCCAGTCTTTCCCAAATGTTTTTGTCCGTTTGCTTTCATACGCGATAATACCAACTTCACTGCCGGCATTATTGCGGACCTTCTGGATCACATCCGCCCCATTGATGCCTTTAGGCACCGGATCAATAAGATCAAACCGAAAAGTGTCCTTCAGTATATCTTCAATTGCTAATTCCTGCACTTCACCCTGTAGTTGCATCGATCCTTGCTCGGCTTTGCGTTTCATCTCTTGTGCAAGAGCCGTTTGATCTTCCAGCTTTTTTTTCAATTCATCAATTTTAAGCGCGTTCTCTTCCGCCGCCTCTCTTTTGATTCGTTCCAATTCAGTCCCAAGAAGCGCCTTATGGGATTCACGTTCATCTTTTAATTTTTTTAAAATCTCTGCGTCTTTCGCTGCCGTTATTTTGGATTCAATCTCATCCTTTTCAAGCTTGAGCTGCGCCAGTTCGGTTTTGGTTTTGTTGAGTTGAATTACTTGTTCAGACTTCTCCTTAAGAGATTTTTGAAGCGATTTAAGCCCCTCTTCGTTTTCCTTGATAAGTTCTTCGCGCATTTTGCCCGTCTCTATGCACAAACGTTGGGCATACTCTTTTTCCTTTTCTTTGGATACGGTTGCTATAATTTCAGTTTTTTCTTTTTGAAGTTTATCAATTTCGGCAAGATGTTTGCTATTTTGGGCGGAAAATTCGGTTTTCAAGCGCCCTTCAATCTCGTGGCTTAATGCCATGTTCACATCAATTTCTGTCCCACAGTTTGGGCACCTGATTTTTTCAACCGTATTCATATATCCCCCTTCTTCTATGCTGAAGGCTTTATATTCTTTTGTCAAGCGCCGCCACCTTAGGTGCCAGCAATTACGAATTCGAAAATTAACCACGAACGGCACGAACAAATCGCAACTACGCGGGCGACCGCATTAAGAATTTGTCCACAGGGGGAAGGCTTTCTCGGTCAGGGCGCGACCGCTA
>JAITNZ010000049.1 GCA_031290205.1 Spirochaetaceae bacterium | reverse complement strand
CGAGGAAACGTACTTGCTTAGGAAATGGGTGCCCACTTTCTGGTGAGGCTCCCCCCGCCCGTCCGTCCCCACGATTAAAATCGCGGGGGCAGTGCAAGTGCGGGAGGTGCTGAAGGTATTGACGTGATCGGCAATGACGTGTGATAATTCAAATGCGAGGGAAAAAGTGAACATTGCAATACATGTGCGATTAAATGCCTTTCTGTTCGTGGTTTTTGCTATTTGTCTATCCTGTTCCGGCAAGGATGGCAAGACGGAGCGGTATAATACTCAGGACGCGCGCGCGGTTACTATTGGTGTAGCCTATCCGGTACTTGCATGGGATAAGGAATCATATTACATCGACGGGCTTGAACTCGCGGTAAAAAAAATAAATGAATCAGGCGGGGTGCTGGGCAAGCCGCTGGAGCTGTTGATACGGGACGATCAGGGCAATTCCCGCGTCGCCCAACAAATAGCCGAAACGTTTCATGACGCGGGAATTACTGCCGTTGTAGGGCATTTTAGCTCGGATGTGTGTTACTTCGTTGAGGATATTTATGAAGAACGGGAGATAGTCATGATTACTCCTTCCGCTTCGAGTATGATGTTATTTTCCAATGACTATGAGTATATCTACCGAATGGTGGTGAACAACCTTATGCACGCACAGGTTCTGGCGGAATTTGCCAAGCGGAACGGCATCCGGCGTCCGGCGCTCTTTTTTTTAGAAGGCGCTCTGGGGACCAATTTGACTCAATTGATCGAAGAGGAACTTACCGGGCGGCAGATTACCGTGATAGACCGGTCGACGAGCATCACGCCTGCCAATGTAGGAGAGCTGATGTACCGCTGGCGGGCATTTGGATGCGACGCTCTATTTATGGCGAGTCCCCTGAATGTTTCGTCCGAACCGATTAAACTTCTGCGGGATGCCGGAGCGGATATTCCCATCTTCTGTATCGAAGATTTTAGAAATAAAACTTTTATGAACGAAATAGCGGGATACACGGATAATCTCTACTCCATTGTATTTAGCACGGAAGATATGGATAGCGTGTTTTTAGAGGCTTTTCGCGCCGCCTATAAGCGGAATCCCAACCTCTATGAAGTGGCGGGCTATGAGGCGGTGCATCTTTTGGCGGACGCGATGAATGCCGAAGGCTCTATCGAAAGCGGCGCGATTGTCCATTTTCTCAATGGTCTTCAAAACCATCATTCGGCGATGGGTAGCATTAGCTATAATCCTGAAAGCAAAGAATTTGACGGCAGCCGTTTGCGCGTAGAATCTTTTCGAGTTCAGGTAGCGAGGTAAGGCAGTGCCGGAAACAACGCAAACAAATGAACGCCCTTTTCATAATGAAGGCGAAAGCGAAAACCGCATAAGGCGGACTGAACAGGTAGATGCTATCGACAAGATGATGATCATCATTGGTGTAAAATCATGGCTTGCTCTGGGTGCGCTACTTTTAGTTTTTACCGCCACGCTGATATGGGGGTTTTTCGGCACGATGCAGATACAAGAGGAGGTTTCAGGTGTGCTGGTACGGAGCGGCAAGATCATCAATATTTACGCTGCCGATGACGGCGCCCTGCTTGATTTTGTGCCTGTACAGGGAATGTTTGTTGACAAAGACCAAGTGTTGGCTCGTATCGACAAGTTTGAACTGTATGCCCAGATTAACGCGCTTTTAGACGCAAAAGCCCCGGCGGAAATAATAGAAGAAAAACGAAACGTGTTGCTTCACGCCAGCCGGATTGTTACCTACGAAGCGGGCAGGGTGGTAGATGTGTATGCCCACCGGGGGGACTATGTACGCAAAGGTCAAAAATTGCTTACCATCTCTAAAGAGGCTGAAGCAAGCAAGGCGTTGGAATGTCTGCTGTATATTCCGGTAAACCAGATGAAAAACATCAGAAAGGGACTTTCGGTGAATGTGTATCCTGCCTCGGTGAGTAAACGAACCTACGGAAATATGAAAGGCACGGTAGGCATCATCAGCACATATCCGGTAACCTCTCACTACCTTCAAGACTTTCTTGGCAGCGAAAATCTGGCGGATTATTTTTTCGAGGGGTCCGCCTGTTATGAAGTGTATCTTAATTTGGTATCGTCCGAAGAAACCGCCACCGGCTATAAATGGACTACGTCTCTGGGTCCGTCCAAAGCGTTTGGCGATCTAACCCTCTGTACCGCCTCGGTGGTGGTTGATGTCCTCCGTCCTATCGATGTTTTTTTTCTACGATGATAGGAGTCGCCTTTGACACAAGATTATAAAAAACATGATTTAATCCGGGGGCTTTTTAGAACCAATCGCGCTTCAATTTTCTACACCTCTTTGCTGGGCATATTGCTTGTTTTCCCTCTTTTCATGGCGCCTGTCTTTAAGCAAGTTTTTACCGATGCCATTCTGATTAACAATACCAAAGAGTGGCTTGCCCCCCTTCTAGCTCTGATGTGCGGCATTGCGTTGTTCTCCGCTGTAGCCACATGGCTACAGAAAAGCTGCCTTCTACGGCTTTGCACCCGGATTGAACTTTCAGGGGCTGCTTCCTATATGTGGCGGCTTTTTAACGCCCCCTTCGTCCTGTTCCGCAAAAAAAATGGACCGACTCTTCTTTCGGGCGCGGAGGCTTGTGCCTCTATTTCCAAGATTCTTTGTTCCAATATACTGCCGCTGTTTCCTACGGTAGTGAGCGTGATTGTGTATTATATCATGATGTTTCGCATCAACAGCATGATGTCATTTATTGTATTGGCGCTTATCGTGTTCACTAAAATTCTGAATGCGTTACAGGGGCGGCTGGTCAATTTCTTCGCCCCGCCTTCAGCGGAAACTCTTTCGCCAAGCGCCCTGTCGCTGCGAGATGCGCAGATCAATGCCTATGGCTTGCAAAGTATCGAGACCTTTAAGTCAACCGCTTCCGAAATGCACTTTTTTCAACAGATGATAAGTTCAAAAATCCGTATCATCAACGCGGCGGGACCGGAAGATGAGGCTGCAGCCTCGGCGCCCTTTGGTGATTTTCCAAGAATTTTCTTTCTTAACAGTCTGTTATGTGTCTCTGGGCTGCTGATAATGAATAGGGAATTTACCATCGGGTCGTATCTTGCTTTTCAAGCCTATGCCGCAGCCTTCTTTTCTCCCTTAAACGATTTATTGAGGGCGCCGTCCCTGTTTACCAAACTGGGAAAAAAACTAGAGGGCTTGTATCGGGAACTGGGCGCCGCGAAAGAACAAGTGCTAACAGCCCCCGCCCCCCCCCTCGACGGAAGCGTGAAAAAACCCGAGAAAAAACTAGCAGGCTATATAGAATTTAATGATGTCTCTATTGCGGCGGGGCAAGGGGTTAGCGCTCTGGAACATTTCAGCCTTTCGGTAAAACCCGGACAGCGGGTGGCGCTCGTCGGTAAATCGGGCTGCGGCAAATCCACGGTGATAAAACTTCTGCAAGGGCTCTATACTCCCGATAGCGGGGATATTACGATAGACGGTATACCTGTTTCAGAGATAGACCGGGAAACTTTTATAAACTCGGTAGGCTGCGCCAATCAGGAAATGAATTTCTTTATAGCCAGCGTCCGCGATAACATTACGCTCTGGGATGATGCTGTTTCGGACGGGGCGGTCTATCAGGCGTTGGAGGATGTTGAACTGCATCAGCTTATATCTTCGCTGGACGGCGCCTATGACCACATACTCGAAGAAAACGGGCGCACCCTTTCGGGCGGGCAACAACAGCGTCTGGAAATTGCAAGGGCGATACTCTATAATCCTTCGATTGTACTGATGGACGAAGCAAGCAGCGCGCTCGGCACGGAGATGGCGGAGGCAATAGAAGCAAAATTGAAAGCCCGCCGTTGCGCGATTCTGCAAGTTACCGAAATCTTTTCAATGATTAGCGATTATGATGAAATACTCGTTTTGGACAAAGGGAGCATAGCGCATCGGGGAACGCACGCAGACCTGCTGCTTACATCAGCATGGTACGCCGCTCTTTTCAACAAGGACGACGGCAGCGGCAATGCTACTTTTAGCGTTCCGTCTGCAAAGAAAGTGGGGGGCGGCAATGAGTCATGACATGCAAGCTGCCTTAAAACTGCTTACGGGGGTAAACACGCGGCTTTCGTCGCTGTCCATGGCTATGGATTTTGAAGGACAGGACAGCCGGATTAAAGCCTGTAGAGCCTTGTGTCAGTATTTTAATACCGAGATAAAAATTCCTCCGAAAGACATTCACGATACGTTCCCCGACTTAATAACTGAAATTTTATATCTTTCCAATCTGAGGTTCAAAGAAGTTGTATTAGGAGAGAAGTGGTGGAAGAAAGACAGCGGCGCTCTTCTCGCGTGCGATACCGGTGGGAAGCCGCTCGTGCTTTTACCGCATGCCGTTCGAGGCTATATCTGCTACAATCCAGAAACCAATCAAAGCACCCGGTTCAAGGCAGCGGAGGCTGGTTCTATCCGTTCTCTGGCTTTAGCGATATTCCGACCTTTCCCCACCAAGCCGATGAAGGCGAAAGAGATAATCGCATTTCTTGCCGGAGCGAACATAGGCAAGGAGCTGGTGATGATCGCTGTTTTTAGTTTTCTTGCCAGTGTTGTCGCGGTGATTCCGGCGGTAGTTTCCAAGCAAATATTCGATACGATAGTCCCCAACACATTACGTGGTATGCTTATTCAAGTAGTTATTGTACTCCTCTGTTTTGATATTGCTAATATGGGGTTTCGTGTTGTTACCAATGTTAGCATATCCCGTATGATAACCAAGATAGGGATCGCCCTGTATGGGGGAATATGGAACCGGCTGCTGGGGCTTAAACTCCCCTTTTTTAGCCGTTACACTACCGGGGAGCTTTTACAGAGAACTCAAGGCTTTAGCCGTTTGAAAAACCTCTTTTCAATTGATGTCATTCAAAAAATTGCACTTGCGCTTTTTTCTTTTGTGAATATCATCGTGCTGATAAACTTGGAGAGCCGGACCGCATCGTCTGTTCTATTGATGTTTCTATGCCTCTTTTTTGTCTACGGTCTTATTGCCCGAAAAAATTTTAAGTACCAGCGACGCTATATTGCAGTAGAAAATAATATTGCAACATTTAACCAGCAGATCATTCAGGGTATCCAGCGCATAAAAGTTTCACGCGCCGAGGAACGGGTTTTTCGTGAATGGAGTAAATACGAATCGGAAAAGCGCTATCTGAAAGGGCGAATAACCAAGTTAGAAAATCTGAACAAAGCGGTGCATATATTTTTCTTTTTGGGATCTCCCGCAGTGGTTTTTCATCTTATATCTCAAAATAAAGATGTTGATATCGGCGTGTTTGTCGCCTTTATTGCTACTTTTATGATACTGGATAAGGCGATGAATGGTTTGATACGGGCGCTGGATATACTCCCCGAAGCGCTTGCCCTCTCCCATAACATTGACCCAATTCTAAAAGCCGAAGGCGAATACAATCCCGAAAAAATTATTCCCAAAGATATGTCCGGAGTATTGGAAGTAAATCACCTTGCCCTGCGCTTCGGCGACTATGGTAAAATCATCCTCAAAGATATTTCGTTTAAAGTTGGCGAGGGACAGTGCCTCGGCATAATCGGAGCTTCAGGCTGCGGAAAATCAACCCTGATGAAGGGGCTACTTGGTTTTTATCCGCTTGCGGAGGGAAAGATTTTTTACGGCGGCTACGACCTTGATACCATAGAACTGCGTTTCTTACGAAAACAATTAGGGGTCGTTTTACAAGCAGGCTCCATTCCCATGGGTAAACTCTCTGATATTATCACGGATAATAATCCCCTCATTACCCGGCAGGAGCTTATGGCAGCCCTCGAAAAAGTGGATCTGCTTTCCCAATTGAAAACCCTGCCTCTCGGTCTGGACACACCGTTCGAGCGATACGGTTTTAATAATGCGGAGCGGCAGCGCCTGATGATTGCGCGTGCCATCGTCCAGCCTCGCCGCTTTATGTTTTTTGATGAACCGACAAGCCATCAGGATTACAGCACCCAGCACCGTATCTTTGAAGAGATTTATAAAATTCCAGCGACCAAGATTATCGTCGCCCACCGTCTAGCAACGCTAAGTCAATGCGATTCAATTATCGTTCTAGAGCAGGGACAGATTGTCCATCAAGGCAGTTTTGAAGAAATCATGTCCTGTACCTCCCGCACTTTGACTGAATGCGGATTTTCCTGATTGTGCAGCTTTCATTCTATCAGAGATGCTATTGCCGCGCATGAGTTTCGAAAGAGGTCTAATGTAAAAATGGAGAAAAATTTGTTGATAGAAGAAGAAATACAGCAAAAGGCTTATGCTCTTGGTATTGAAAAATTAGGGATAATTAAACCGGAAGCGATGCTTGATTATGCTGATCGCTTGCGGGAAAGAATGGAACGCCTCCCAAACGGTGAAGCAATTTATGGCAGATTCATTCGTTTTGCCGATGTCCAGAAAAATATTCCATGGACAAAATCAATCATTGTTGCGGTGTTTCATTATGGTCATTATAACATCACCAAAGAAATGGGCGACCGATATGGAAAGTCGTATCTTGTAGATTCAAGATTTAATGAAGATTCACCAGAGCGGCAAATGCTTATCGCATTTGAAGATTATTTACACAGTCTGGGAATTAAGACGGCTTCAAACGAACATCCGGGTATTACGGCTATGCGCTGGGCAGCTTACAAAGCAGGATTGGGTATTATACGACGAAATAACTTTTTTTATACGGAAAAAGGTTCCTGGGTAGGAATAACGGCATGGGCTACCGACAAAGAGATGGAACTGATTGGGAAACATTCTCTTGAAGAATGTTCCGTGAATTGCAATAAGTGTATCAAAGCATGTCCAACTAAATCTTTATCATCACCCTATACCATGAACATGATTACTTGTGTCAGTAGACTTTCAACTTCCAATGACATGGATTCATATAATGACGAAACAAACAGGCAAATGGGTGGATGGGTTTATGGTTGCAATGTATGTCAAGAGGTCTGTCCCAGAAATAAAAACAAATGGGAAAATAAAGATATTTTCCCGGGGCTTATAGATATTCAACAATTTCTCTCGCCCGCTCAAATTATGAATTTGAGTTATGAGGAAATTGAAAAATATTTAACGCCTAAATTCTTTTACATAAACAAGGAATCTTTATGGAGGTGGAAATTAAACGCCATGAATGTGATGATTAATGAGTATATCGAAGAACATAAAAAAGAATATATGGCGTCCATTCAACTTGCTCTGGAAGATAAATATGAAATTGTGCGGGAAAAGGCACGATGGGCATTGAATAAATTCGGCTTATTATAATCAAGAATATCAATCACAGCACCGCGCTTTTCATGCTGACGGCGAGGGGCAGAAAGCGCCTGAAGCGGATTAAAAAGCATCGCGCCATGCGGCGGGATTACCGGGACCTACCCACTTATTTAACGCGAATGAATGAGAGAGGCTTGCCGTGATAAACTTTTTGGCTGTTTTGACGGCATCGAGGACGGAAAGCCCCTGTGCAAGTCCGGCGCAGATCGCGGCGGCAGTCGTGCAGCCTGCTCCGTGCGTCCACTTCGTGTCGATGAGCGGCGCTTCGATAAGGTCGAAATTTTTTCCATCGAAGAATACATCGATTGCCTGCCTCTGCCCGGCAAGTTTTGCGCCGCCTTTTATGAACACGTTTTGCGCGCCCTTTTCGCGGATACGCTTGGCAGCCGACTTCATCTTATCGATGCTGTCAATATTTTTAATACCGGAAAGCTGTTCTGCTTCAAACAGATTCGGTGTGGCCACACAGGACAAGGGGAGTAATTTTGCTTCGATAGCGGCGTTCAATTCGGGACTCAGCGCCTCGCCCGCCCCTTTGCAGACCATAACAGGGTCAAGCACATATTTTTTTATCCCGCCTGCGGAAATATACTCGCGGCTCAGTTCCACCGCGTAGGGCGTCCCCAACATGCCGGTTTTCAGCGCGGCGGGAACAACGCCCTTAAATATTGTCTCGAGTTGGGCGCGGAGCGCCAGCTCGTCAATGGGGAATACCTTGTGCGCCCAATTGTCCTCGGGGTCCATCGTGGCAATCACCGTTATCGCCGTCATGCCGTAAAGACCGAATTCCTCAAACGTCTTTAAGTCGGCTTCCAATCCTGCGCCGCCCGACGCATCCGACCCCGCAATAGTAGCAACCTTTATCATTTTTCACTCCTCTCAGTGCTTTTCTTAGTAAACCCATAGTATTACTCCAAGCGAAAAATGTCAATCCCTTAGAAGAAGGGGTTTGGGGTATAGGGTATGGGGAGTGGGGGAAGATTTCACTTTGAATTTGTTGAAATCCCTCATCACCCATCTTGGGGGGCGTTGCGGGGGCTCTCCCCTCCCCCATTATCCTTCTTCAAGACCGCCGCACTGCCTTATAGAGGTCTTCGCGCTTGATCTCCGTGAGGACGGGTCTGCCGTGGGGGCAGGTTTGCATTGGGCGTTTTAGCAGTTCCTCGGCGAGGGAGAGCGCCGATTCGTTATCTAGATAATCGCCGTCCCGAATTGCCGAGTGGCAGGCAATCGTCGCTGCCCAGCGCTCGGCGATGTTCTCGCCTGCCGTGCGGAGGTTCAACAATGCGCGGATGGTCTCTGCGTCGCCGAGCCGCCAGAGGATGGGAAGCGCCATGATTTGCCAGGCGCCGTCCCCCCCGTCAATCACGATGCCCAGACGGAGGAGCTTTTCCTTTTCCCGCACAAGGAATTGGTCGTCCTCGCTCGATTCTGTCATAAACGGAATCGGCGCCAAGAGTTCCTGGCGGGGAATCGGCTTTGAAAGGAGCCTGTCGTAGAGGATGCGCTCGTGGGCGGCATGCTGGTCGATGATGTAGAGCCTGTCGTCTTTTTCAATAAGGATGAACAGCCCGAACGCGCGTCCGGCATACCGGCATTTGGACGTCGGCGGCAGCCAAGTATCTCCGCCCTGCTCGAGCAACTCGTGTGGATCGTGCCGCTCGTGCCCATAGAGAGCCTCTTTGTCGGCAACATATTCAGTTTGAGCGTGCTCCAGCTCTTGAGAAAAGCGGACGCCGTCTTGCGGCGCGGGGGACTGATAGGGAATCTGTCGGTCGGATTTTTCGAGTATTCGTCGAAAATGATTGCGGAGCGTTTCGGTAATTGCGTGGTGTATCTCGCCTGGGCAGGCAAAACGTGCTTCGCGCTTTGCAGGATGGATGTTAAAATCAGCCAGATGAGGTTCGATGTCAAGAAAAATCGCCCCGATGGGGTGGCATCCGTTTGGAAACGCCCCCTGAGTGCCGTATTCCAGCGCCTGTTGAAACGAAAAATCATCGATTCGTCTGCCGTTTGCAAAAACAAACTGTTCTTTTCGGTGATTTCGGTAGATTTCGGGACCGCCGGTTACAATGGTAAGGGTAAAACCCCTACCGAAAGCGGCAATTTGATGTAAAAACACCCTTTCGTGCCCGCATCCCCCGACCAAAACAGCATCGGCAAAGCGCTCTTTGTAGCTTTCGACAGCCGGGAAAAAGAGGTTCAATTTGCCTCCGTCCTGCGTAAAACGAAAACTCTTTTCGGGAAACGCAAGCGCCTTTTCGATGAAAACCTGCTTGCAGACGCGCATTTCGCTTCCCGCGCGCTTCAAAAAGCGTTTGCGGGCGGGTATCGTTTCAAACAGATTCCGTGCGCGGACGCTGCTTCCCCGCGTACGGCGGGCGTTTTCGATACACGCCTCTTCGTTGCCGGGACCCACCGACAGCAACCAGCCTGTCTTGCCATCCGCGCTCGTGAGGATTTCGAGGCGGGCAACCGCGGCGGCGGCGGCAAGCGCCTCACCCCGGAAGCCGAGCGTCCGCGCCGTTTGCAAATCCTCAAGGCTTCTTATCTTTGATGTTGCGTGATCCTTGAAGGCAATCTCGAGGTCTTCCCGCCCCATACCGCACCCGTCGTCGCTTACTTCCACGAGGCGCGTCCCGCCCTCTTCTAGGGTAAGTTCGATTGCCTGTCCGCCGGCATCTATCGCGTTATCGATAAATTCGCGGACAAAAGAGGCGGGTCTGTCGATAACTTCGCCTGCCGCGATTTTCCTCGCCTCTTCGGGCGACAGAATCTGTATGGCGGAACTCATCATTCCCCTGCGTCAAACAGAGACAATTCAGGTTTTTCGCCCGCTTTGTCTTCCGGCGCATTCATCAATTGTTCGATGCGGCTTTCCACTTTTTCGAGGTCCTGCTCCAGTGAACGGGCAAGTTTAACGCCTTCCTCGAAAGCATCGAGCGCTTCGTCCAGCGGAATATCGCTTGAACGCACCTTCTCGCCCAGCTTCTCAAGCTTCTCCAATCGTTCCTCAAAATTTTTCATAGCCACTCCGTAATTATTTCGCTTAGATTATACCTGAAAGGGGGGAAAAAGAAAAGCTACCTACAGCGCCTCCCGCACTTATGCTGCCCCGCGATTTTAATCGCGGGGAACGGGCGGGGCGGGGAAGGCTCATCAGAAAACAGGCACCCATTTCCTAAGCAAGTACGTTTTCTCATCGGACGCTTTTACTGCCACTTAGGAAAAGCAATTTCCTGTGCCGGCAAATAGCCGGCTAAATTCGTTTACCAGTGAATTTTTCTGATGAGCCTTCCCCGCCCCGCCCGCTACGTCAGGATAATCCTCCGCAGCCCAAGTGCGTGAGGGCTTCTCGGACCAACCGGCTGGGCGTTGGGTTTTCTGGCTTACAGTGAAGCCTTTACAGTAACCCCCTACAGTGAAGCCCTACAGCCCCGTGCGTGAGGGCTTCCCCGCCCAATGAACGCGCCCACAAGGGCGTTGTTGCGGTTAATCGTTCATGGCGTGGCGCAGAACAACCCGACACTGCACGTTAATGCAGGTTCACCTTTAGGTGAGCCTGCGCGCCGCCCGGCTACGCGGCGGGAACATCCCCTGTAGCACAAGTGCGTGAGGGCTTTTCGGACCAACCGGCTGGGCGTTGGGTTTTCTGGCTTACAGTGAAGCCTTTACAGTAACCCCCTACAGTGAAGCCCTACAGCCCCGTGCGTGAGGGCTACCCAGCCCAATGAACGCGCCCACACCGCGTGAGCGGTGCAAATTTAGAGACCAAAAGCATATATCCCCGCGCGGCGCGACTAGAAAGCGTGATGGCAAGATGGGGTTACCTGACGCTATTATTGGGCGTTGTTGCAATAAATCGTTCATGGCGTGGCGCAGAACAACCCGACACTGCACGTTAATGCAGGTTCACCTTTAGGTGAGCCTGTGCGCCTCCAGCGGGCGGAGACAGTGAAGCCTAACAGCAGAGGAGTGCGTGCCGTTCGTGGTTCATTGTCGAATTCAATTATTGTGCGGGCACTTGAAACTTTTTACGAAAAATGTTAAAAGCATTAACATCAAAAAAGTTTGAATTACCGGAGGCGCCGTGTGCGTAAAAAAATTCTATTTGTTTTGTTGATAAGTGCGATACCATTTTCGCTTTCTGCGCAAAACTATTATACAGGAAACGGCGGCGCAGGGACGAATATGCTTGTTCGTGAAATTAACGCGAGTGCGCTTGCAAAAGACGACCAGTGGCTTGGCGCGTTCATCCGCTCGGTGCTTGTCGCAAAATTCAACATGTATTCGGCGATAAAAGCCGCCGAAACTGAGGCGGGGCTTCCTGGCGCGGCAACATGTATTTTAGTGGGAAGCATCACGCCAGCGGGGGCAAGTATTTATACCTTGACCATCCGCATCGATGATTCTAAAACAGGACTGATTCTTGCCCCGTTTAGCAGGCAGGCAAACAAAGCGCTTTTTACATCCGGGAAAATTCTTAACGAAGCGAGTGAGGAACTCCTCAAAGGGATGAAGGTTGAGTTGACCGACGTCGGCGCCGCCGAAATTAAGAAAACGGATACTAATGATTTGAAAGCAAAAATCAACCTTGCGCGGGGCAAGGCGGCAAACAACAGCGGGAACACCCTCGAAACGATGATATATCTCTATAATGCTGTCGCATTTGATGCATCGCTCCTCGAAGCGGACGAGATACTCCGAACGATTTCCGCCGACATTCGTTCCGGTGGGTTGGGGCAGGCGATACGGGATGATATAGAATCCCGTAAAAACTGGGAAAAAATATTAACAGATTTTGAAAAATTTTATACCGAACATCTCCCTTACGAAATTATTTTTACCAGAAAACCGGTTCAGCATGGTACTACCAATTATGAAGACGCTACCGTTAATCTGCAATTTGAATTAACGCTTAGAAAGTCCGAGGAGCTGGAAGGCATGAGCCGCGTATTAGCCACGATACTTACCGGATTGGACGCGACCAAAAAAAGAGAAGAATGGGGATTCGCGCGCTGGCCCTATTATATATCGCTGTTTGGCGCATTTAAGACCTATACCGTCGTAGCCGAATTGGTAAACGATGACGGGAAAGTAATTGATACCATGCGTTTTGATATGCGGGGAAGGCTTATTGCGTTACGCAAAACGGTATATGCGGATACGGAACAGAATGTGGTAAAAGTGTATACTAAGGTAAAAGCCGACAGGCAAACGCTTGGCGATAAACCTTTTGTTCGCATTGCCAGTATCAACGGAATTGGTAGTGAAGAATCAGCAAACAGGGGTTTCGTAAAGATTAGCGCGGCAGATGAGCTGCCTAGTAAATATATGCAAAATATTTTTATTGTGGCAACACGATAGGGGGAAGGCTTTTTCGGTCAGCCGCACACGCGCAATGCGCACGCACAGCTGCCATGCTCCTAACCGCGCGTTTTGCTGTAGGAGTTTACTGTAGGATAATGCTCTTTTCATACTGAAGGCGAGGGCAGAAAGCGTCAGAGGCGCAATAAAATGGTGATTAAAAGGAGTATGTATAAAAGTGAAAAAAGGTAGATTGGTTTGTTGTTTATTGTTGGTAATGACGGCGCTGTTGGGAACAGGTTGCCAGACGCTGAAGGATTTTTTTTCCGATCCCGCATCTGAAAAAAAGACAGGCGTCCTTTACGACCCTGAACGCGGCGGTAGCGAAATCAGTATGGCGATAACGCAAACGAAAGGCGAAGGCTTATCCTCCGGGGATGAGTTTCTGCTTGGTCTGATTAGCGACCAGATGACGACGAATATTAAAAAATATTCGTCGATAAATTTAACGGATGAACAGCATATTGGTGAAATTGTCGCCCACCAGGAGTCCTCGCAGAGCGGTATTTATTCCCAGGAGAGCGAGCTTGGTATCGGCACGATAAAAGCCGCCAACTATAAACTGTTAGGGACTTTACGAAAAGATTCGTCGACGGGGAATTTTTTTATTTCACTGCGGGTAACCGATTTTGTGTCCGGCGCTATCATCACGGACTTTAGCCCGCAAAAATCGTATCCGCTTGCCATGCTCAGAAATACTATGGTGTTAAGCAACGCGACGGCGAGCCTCCTTGAAGGATTGGGAGTCATGCTTACCGATGAAGGGAAAAACGCGTTGAATGCTCAGACAGAACTCTATGAGTCCCAGCTGGCTGCCGACAACGGAAATTCAATCGCTTCACTCTTTTATCTCTACAGCGCCCACGACAGCGACTCCTCGCTGACGGAAGCCGCCGACAAGCTAAACCGGCTGGCAGCCGAGGTAGCCTCCGGCGTTGGCGCCGATATTGTAAACGACATCGACCGTAGAAACGAATGGAAAAAGCGTTTGCAGGAATTCGAAAATCTTGTTGCCGATAAACCGCCTTATCAAATTGCCTACATTCCAACTCCGGCGCCTAAGGGAAACCCCGACTATGAAAACGAGACACAGGACTGGGAAATACAGATAAGTCTTGTTCCCGGCAGGGAAGTTTCGGTTTTTCAAAAAGTATTGAATGATATGCTGAAGGGGCTTAAAAAACAAAAGAATTATAAAAACTGGGGTTTTGAAAGCTGGCCCAAAGTGTCGGCGAGTTCAACACAGAGCCAAACAATTGAAACTGCAATTTTTAATAAGGTTCAAGCCTACCCTGTTGAACTTTCAATGTATAACGAACAGGACGAAAAAATCAGCACAGTTACCGCAGATTTATACGGTCAGTTATATCTAACTGCGGGAAATTCGATTAGGTATGATGCGACTCAGCGTCTTAAAATCGAATTCCCCGATGTCCCCAAGAGTAAGATAGTGGGGAGCGGAAGGTTGATTGTCAGAGTTGAACGCATTCAGGGGAAACGCTGGCAGCCTGAAAGCGAGAACATACTGAAAGTAGATATGGTAGATGCCAAAACCTTGCCGCGAATCAGAAGCGCGACTATACCCAAGGCAAGCCAGAAAATTACTTCGGCGCAAAAACAAATCATCGAAAAACCGGTAAAACCAAAATCACCGCCGATAGAGATAAGCCTAAAAAAATGGCGTGCGGGAATTAACGGGGTTTATCTGACATCAAAGACCATTGGGGCGGGACTGGAGCTTGGATATAAAACTTTTAGCTTGGAAGGAACCTTTCAATACACGGTAGGAAACTATAACGCAGGGAAACGCACGGATGGAGCTACCGGCAAAACAATACCGATAGAAGATATAAACATAGCATTCGGCGGCAATCTGGGCGTGTCCGCTGTTTGGGATTATGCTATTTTTTCATTCGCATTGGGTTGCACGGCATACCTGTATGAGGCAGCGGGGGCTGTCTATATTCCCAACACGCAGTTACGTTTAGATATAATACCATGGGTATGGGGTCCGTCTTTACGCATCGGCTATATGCTTGAAGTTGGCAGCAGTTTGATGGGTCCGCAATATGAAAATTATTTTATAAACCGAAACTCGAGCCATGCAAGTGATTATTTCTTTGGCAGCACCATCCTTGTTGGATTAAGTTTTTGGATTTAAGCGGAGTATAGAGAGAAAGATGATCAACATGAGCAACATGAAAAATGTAAAAAGAATTCTTTTAGCGACGGGGCTGTTTTTTTTCACCGGCATTGTTTTCGCGCTGGATGTAAACGCAACTTCGTATTCGGGCGTCATTAACAATGGAACCGTACTCATAAATGGGGGCATTGGCTTTGGTTCAAGCGTTACCGGTCTACCCATGAAGATGCCGCCGCTCTTGGTAAGCGCCGAATATGCGTTGCCTCTGTTTACATTGCCGTGGACGCTCGGCGGTGTAATCGGCATGAGCATGGAAGAGGCGGCTAATATATCATCGTCTATTTATTCGATAGGCGCACGGATTGCCTATCATATCAGTATTGGCGTTCCTCAATTGGATACTTATATTGCTACCAACATCGGCGGTACTGTTTGCACAAATTCCTACACCAACAATATTGAAGGCAAATTTTTATTCGCTTTCTATCTCGGAGGACGCTATTTTTTCAAATCAGCCTTCCCCCTCGGCGTTTTTCTGGAAGTCGGCGGGGGCACTCACACTCATATCAATTTCGGCGCTACGTTACGATTATAATATCAGGAAAGCTCGGCAAAATGCGGCAATGCCGGCTTACCGTGAAGCCAACAACAAAGTGAGCGGTAACGAGTCAGCTAAGGCGCTTTTTGCCATGCCTTTGGTAAGAGAAAAGCGTTGTCTGCCAACCGAGCTTGCCTTCACCGGCTACTGTTTGGCGAAGATGACGGGAAAAGAAAGGTTGGCGGGGTCGGCTTCAAGCAGTACTTTCGAGGTCTCGAATTCCTGAATCCGCGTGAATACCTCGGCAGTTTCGCTGTAAAGATGTCCTCGCAACACACCTTTCTTATTAAGCGAAAGGACAAAACTCTCGACCTTGCCGCGAAAACTCACCGTCCACTTCTCGCCCTTCTTCGGCGGCTTTAGATCCAGCTTCCGCCACGGATAACAGAGCAGGGCGCCCTCGGCGGTCTGAAACACATTCGAGGTATTATCGCCCAACTGTCCCAGCAAGGACTCGATAATTGCGATAACCTTGCGCTTTTCCGCCCCCTCGGCAACAACAAAATCGTTGTTTTCATTATAATTCATATAATTTGTGAGCAACTCGCTCGTAAAATCGTCCATTATTAAAATATACCATACTTCCCGCATCTTTGTCCAGCTCGCTAACCAGAGCGGTTGCACTTCCAAATTCGTGGTAAATCAGCTGGCACTATGGTAGTAATCCAGTAGAGGAGGGGGAAGTCTCCACCTACGGGCGCACTGCGTTGCGCCCTACCCCCTCTGCGGGGGGGTTCCCCCCGCAACCCCCCCCGCGGCAGCAATAGAGCATTTTCAACCGTTTGGTATTTACCACGAAAATTATATTATACCATCACTCCTCACTGCTCTGTGCCACA
>JAITNZ010000043.1 GCA_031290205.1 Spirochaetaceae bacterium | reverse complement strand
GCCGCCGCGCCCGATAGGGCGTTTAACAGCGGCATACGAAGAGGCGTGGCGCAGGACGCCCCAACACTGCACAATAGTGCAGGTTCACCTTTAGGTGAACCTGTGCGCCCTCTGCGGGGGGTATCCCCCGCAACGCCCCCCTCGTTAGTAATAGAGCATTATCACACTTTTAGAATTTACCCCGAAAAATAAATTGCACCCCGTATGTGGAGAAGTCATATAAACGTATAAACTAATTTTTTACACCATTTTTAACAGCATAAAGAGGATGGTAGCGCCGAATATACTGATGAGGGCGTTCCGCTTGGCAAAGATATAGAGCAGCGCGCAGAGGGCGCTTGCCGCGCTCACCGGTAGTACCGCAAGAAAAAAATCCACCGAGAGGCGTTGCGCCGTAAACGCATTTTTTACCGGCAGAGCGATTTCACGAATCGCAAGGACTGTCATCGCCACAGGCGGCGCGGTTTTTTCTATAAATGCCAAAAACTTTTTTTTCAAAGGCGATGATTCGGCGCCTTTTTTTTCAACAAAAAAAACAAACGGAAACAATCTACAAAAAAAGATAACCGCCGCCATGATAAAGGTGTACAGTAACGCGCCCGATATATCTAACATGAGTCCCCCTTTGCGCGCGCATTATTATAATGAGATATGAAGTGAACAGCGGCAAGAGAGATTGCCAACGCGCCGAGCAGCGAAATGGTGTTCGGTAGCAAGATAACAGCAGCAACAGTGAGCAGTGAAGCTACGATGAACGGCGTGGCTTTTTTAAGGCGCGTGATCTGTTCAATCAATAGCACGATGAAGAGGGCGGTGAGCGCAAAATCAATGCCCTCCATACCAAGCGGAATTATTGAACCGGCGAGCGCGCCGAGTGTGCATCCAGCGACCCAATACCCCTGGTCGAGTAGGCTGACATAAAACATAAAGCGGTTTCGCTCATCAAGAGTTTCGGGGTGGGCGTTTTCTTGCAAATCGGGAAGGGACGAGAGCAGCGCAAATGTTTCATCGCTTAAAGCAAAAATGAGGTATGGTTTATACTTCCCTGCTAAATTATATTTTTTTAGCATCGTGATGCCATAAGCGATATGGCGGGCGTTGAGTACAAACTGGATGAGCATGGCATCGGCAATTCCGGCGCCCGCGGCAAAAATACTTACCGCATATATCTGCCCCGCGCCGGCATACATCACGATGCTCATGACCAACGCAAGCCACCATGGGTAATTCCTGCTAAGCATGAGCCCGAACGCCCCCCCCAGCGCAATGTAGCCGAGCAGGACGGGAATCGAATAGGTAAACGCCCGCGCAAAAACTTTATTCTTCATGAGCTACGCTCCTGTAAAAAGCCAACAAGTTCTGAGCCTTGTCCTCTAGCCGAACAGTAGGCATAAAGCATCACTGACGCTCACCGATAATCGTTTTAATCAATTCAATAAAATAATCAATCAAAATCGGATCTGAATCGCGGTAAATGCTGTGAAACAGGGCGAGACTATTGGGATAGGTATCTAAAAAATAAATTTTGAATGCCTTATACCCCTCTTCGTAATGCGTTACAATCGGAATAAGTTCAGCTTCTTCCACGCTGATATGCTTGTCTTTATCAGTTTTTAGTTTTATACGCATCATGCCGCCTAAAAGACGTGGACGGCTGTTCTGCGCCGAAATAAAATTACCCAAAGAAAAATAAACAAGCATAGTGCCGCCATCCGCCCTCGCCATGGTACGCACGGGTTGCAATACATGAGGGTGATGCCCAATGACAAGATCGACATTATGGGCGGCAAGAAAATTAGCAAGTTCCTCCTGCCGCTTGCTTGGTGTGTGTTCATATTCATTACCCCAGTGCATTGATACAACAAGGAAGTCGCAACGCAGGCGAAGCGCGTCTATCTCTTTTGCCATAAGGTCGGTATCAATGAGCGAAACAAGATAGGGCTTATCCTTGGGCAGCTTTTTCCCGTTTAAGCCATAGGTGTATGAAAGGAACCCCAGCCTGACGCCTTTCACTTCGATGATGTTTTTTTGAGCATCGCGCGCCTCTTGCGAATCATATAATCCTAGCAGCGTTACCTGTGGTTGCGTCTTCCAGTAGTCGATTACCGCGAGAACAGCATCTTCACCTTTGTCCATCGCGTGGTTGGTCGCGTGGTTTACCACATCAAATCCAATATTGGTAAGCGCCGTCCCTATCTCGGGCGGTCCGTTAAATTCGGGATACCCCGAATACCCAAACTTTTCGCCTGCGATCAAGGTCTCCTGATTGATGAAGGCGATGTCGGCGCTTTCGATTGCACCGCGCACTTCGCTGTAGTAGCCTTCGAAGTTATATTTCTCTGTGTTTGCGTCCCATGCGTTCTCAATCAGTTGTATGTGCATTAAATTATCGCCTACCGCTACTATCGTGATGCTATTAGCATCGGTAGCAGTTTGCTTGGATAAACTCGCACAACTCAGGAAGGCAAGCAAAACAAAACAAAAAAGAAGATATACTTTGATACGTGAAAAATTAATCATATTTGTTCAACCACCTTGCCCTGCGGGGTAAAGACAAAGATTGAATCCCGCAAGATTTCCTTCTTCAGCTCAACCAGGAACGAATCTCCCTTTCCATGCTGAAGGCAAGGCGTGAAAGCGTCTGAGCCGCCGCCGTCTGACAAAAAGTTTTTTAATTTGTTTACGACCGGCAGATAATCCGCATGAACAACTTCTGAAGTCGTTCGCTTTTTATACAACCAATGGCTTGCTATACCGTGTTCAGCGACATTGTGCATCTGGAATGTTCTGATTTGTATCTCTACATGATTTGCCAGACCGCCGGAATCAAGCCCCGTCATCACGGTAGTGTGGAGGCTCTGATACCCGTTAGCCTTGGGCATAGCGATATAATCTTTAAAGCGCCCTTGAAGCGGCTTCCACAGTGCATGGAGTATACCCAGCATAGTATAGCAGGCTTCTATAGTATCGCAACAAATACGGATGCCGAACAGATCATAAATATCCTGCACATTTTTATTTCGCTTCCGCATTTTTTGATAAATCGAATAGAAATGTTTTGCCCTGCTATTCACTTCGATTTTTAATCCCGCTTTCTGCGCTTCTTGTTTAAGGATAAGCTGGATAGTATCTAAAAAATTCTGCCGTTCGTTTTTTTTCAACGCAACAATATCTTTTACTTGATTGAATGCCTCGCGGTTCAGATACTTTAACGAGAGGTCTTCGATGTCGTCTTTTAACCACGACACGCCGAAACGGTCGGCAAGCGGCGCGTAAATATCAAGGCATTCCTGGGCAGTTTTTTTTTGCGCATCTTCCGGTTTGGCTTTCAGCGTCCGCAATGTTTGCAATCGGTCGGCAAGTCTGAGGAATAACACCCGAATATCATGTATCATCGCAAAGAGCATCTTGCGGATATTTTCCGCCTCATGATTTGTTTTCCCCTTTGCCGAAATCCCTTCGACCTTTCGTGTTCCCGCCACAAGTGCGGCGACGGTGGCGCCATAGCTGGCGACTATGCTTTTTTCATCAAATTCATCTTTTCCGTTCAGACTATAGTGCAACAGCACTGCGATAACGCAATCCGCATCCAGACCCAGCTCGAGCACAATGCCGACAACACCGAGCGCATACTCGCCTGGTGCCGCCTCATGGAGCACTTTTTCTATCCGCGCCCGCTCTTCAAAAGGAAACGATTGTATCTGCGTTAATAATAATTCAGTTGTCATCTATCGTCAATAACTCCGTAGCACGAATTACACTGCAACAGCTTGCTTTTCGCCGCATTTTCGTCTTTGGCTTCTATAATAAACCACGGGTAACATTGGTAAATCAACGCCTGACCTGCGCATCTCGGTTAGGGCTTGAATCCGGCCGTGCCCGTCGAGGCAGTAGTTGTGCCCGCTACCGTTCCAAATGTAAAATGGGAATAAGAAACTAAGTTTTTCTATAGAAGCTCGTATTTTCGATATATCTTTTTTTGAGCGCTTTTTCAAATTCCCCTGAAATTCCTCAATTGCGTCAAGAGGAAGTGAGTCGGCTGCCCTACAAGTTATTCGTATTGGTTCCATATCATTATGGTACACCACTTGCAAAAACTTTTCTAGTAGTTTTTCAAATCATTTTCAAATCATTCAAAATAATAAACGCCAAACTGGAAGTTCCGGCAGGTCGTGAACGACTTGTCAAGATGTGAGTATTTTTCAATTGTCTTCTTTTCATCAAAATGTATTTTTTCGGCACCGTCAACGTAGATTTTATCACCGTTGTAAAGCGAGATTTCACTCCTTGCTCCCTCTTTGATTTTCATGGCAAGATGCGCGTTGTTTGCCCATTTATAAGGAGATGCCACACCGCAAATATAAAATATCTCCCCTTCGGGAATCATTATGTCAAAATTAACATTCGCTTCCATGCGGTTTGAAACTTCTTTTGCGTAAACGCCTTTCAAACAACTAGCACAATGAACCTTGTTGTAAAAACTCTTAACGTGCTTACCCCAAAAATATCTAAACCCCTGTAAATGTGAATTTTCACTTTCTAATCGCACTGTCATTGCTCCCCTCCATAAAACGTAATTTTATGTTTTATATTTTAATAAAAAATCCCCGCAGCAAGCTGCGGGGTATTAAACCCCACTGCGAATAAATGTCATATCTCCTGCCGCTCGATTGTCGAGAAATTTATTATTTTGACAACGCCGTCCGGGAAACGCGCCGTGATTTCAAGGTCGCCACCCATTGCTTTGATGTGGCTGCGCAGAGTAGAGATATACATATCCGTGCGCCGCTCAATCTTCGCAATAGCAGGCTGTTGAACGTTTAGCGTCTGGGCGAGCATTTCTTGCGTGAGACCGCGGGCGCTGCGTAAATCACGCAATGGCATCTCAACCATTTCATGTTTAACCATTTCAGCAACACGCGCCCTAGATTCAGGGCTCATTTTAGCTTTCAGTTCTGACCATTTGTGAACTTTCATTTTTCTTCCTCCGCTATTTCTTTTAGA
>JAITNZ010000230.1 GCA_031290205.1 Spirochaetaceae bacterium | reverse complement strand
ACGAGCAAGGGCGCCGACGGCAAAGTGCGTGGTTAGGAGCATGGCGGCGAGCACTGGCGCGTAAGCGCTTGTGCCGCCGACCGAGAAAGCCTTCCCCCTGTGGACAAATTCTTAATGCGCTCGCCCTAGAAGAGGGAATGGATATGGTGTTTTAAGACGGAGAAACTGGCGGTATTCCCTGTAAGTTTTTCGCGGGGACACGAGCTGCTGAAAGACGAGCGGACGAGGAGTGGATAATCACCTGCGATTTTTGGGGAGCCTATCGGGCATTCAAAATATCCTCATGTCTGTTGCAGTTCTAAAGAATGTGTTACCGCCTATACTTTGGGTAGTAGCTTCCCCATCCTGTTATCAGACAAGGCGTAAAGTCTCCTGTGTTTTCCCTGATAGCCTCGTGAACGGTTACGCCTTCCCCCTATCCACAGTTTAGTTCTTGACAAGATATGAGTGTGCTTTCGTGTGGGTTTCTAAACATTTTTTATGTAAGCAAGAATATCAACGATGATAATAGAGAGCAGCATGAGCACAAAAATAATAATTGATACGATGAGCAGTGTTTTATTTGACAGAAATTGCGGCTCGCCGGTAATATAGATGCCGCCCGCTCCGGGCATTTCTTTAGGCGCTTCCATGCGTCCTACGATTCGGATAAACCGTTCGTCTCCCGCGCCGTACCCTAATTCGCGGGCATGGACGGCAATCGTATCGCGGTCGCTTTCCCACGCTTGTTTTTCCACAAGAAGTTCCTCGTAAGTAGCATGGAGGGCGGCAAGATTTTCCAATTGTTTTTCCCGCTCGATTTCCAACTGCTGATACGCCGACATTCCGGCGCTTCCTGCCGTAAACGAAGAAAAAACATAGAAAAGCATCGCTATCCAAAGTGCGGCAAAATATTTTAAAAAATGCATTTTCACCTATTATCGGCAGATTCGGAAGGAATTTTTACGAATAAAAAATCCCCGCCGCAAGCAGCGCCACGCCATGAACGATTAAGCGCAACAACGCCCTTGCGGGCGCGGCGACTGGGCTGAGTATCAGAGGGTGCACTTCCAAATTCGTGGTAAATCAACCGACACTATGGTTGTAATCCAGTAGAGGAGGGGGAAGTCTCCCCCTACGGGCGCACTGCGTTGCGCCCTACCCCCTCTGCGGGGGGGATCCCCCCGCAACGCCCCCCTCGACAGCAATAGAGCATTATCACACTGAAGGGGAGGGCGGAAAGCACCTTGAGGCGCAATTACACGCGGTAAAGCTCTATGCCGTGGTCGATGGGAAAGATGCCGCCGTTTAGCGCGGGGTTCTTCAGGATGTCGAGGGCAAAGGAGGCAATTTCCGCAGGAGTTAGCACCTTGCCGCCGGGAGCGTTTTCGCGGTTGTAGCGCATGGACTCCTCGTCCATGTATTCCGTATTGGTAAGCCCCGGACAGATGACATTGCAGCAGACGCCGCAACCGGCGGCATTCTTGGCAAGCGATTTTGCCAGCACCCCAAGCGCCGTCTTCGAAGCTGAATAGGGCGTCGTCGTCGTAAAACCGCGTACCGAAGCGGTGTTCGTCCCGCCGAAGAGGAGGATGCGCCCCCAAGCCCGTTCGATCATACCGCCAAGGTAAGCGGAAACGAGCGTGCCGGGAAGTATCAGGTTCATCGTTACGATCCGCCGCCAATCCGCGCCGCTTGTTTCGGCAAGAGGCTTGCGAAGGAAGGGTCCGTGGGCGCAGATGAGAATGTCCGTCCGGGGGCAAAATGCTAATATCTGGGCGGTGGCATCCTCGTCGGCAAGCTGAATGGCGACGCAGCGCGCTCCGGCGCCGTGTTTGGCAAGCGCCCGTTCCGTCCGCATAAGCCGCTCTGCCGACGAGCCGCCCACGACATTCATCTGCGCGCCCTGCTCGGCAAGTACAAGAGCCAGCGCCCCGCCAATACCGCCCGTCCCGCCGACGACGAGCGCCTGTTTCCCCTCGAATATCTTTTCCATCGCGTTCAGTATATACTCTTCATTATGAAACTAAAAGATGTCCGCATCGTGCTCTGCCGTCCTTCGGAGCCGGGGAATGTCGGCGCCGTCTGCCGCGCGATGAAGAACATGGGGCTCTCGTCGCTCAGGCTTGTCGCTCCTCTCAACATGGATGATGAGCTGATTCGCGCTCGCACCGTTCATGCCGAGGATATTTGGGAGGGCGCGCTTTATTTCGAGACGCTGCGCGAGGCGCTTGCCGATTGTTCGCTTGCTATCGGCACAAGCAGACGGCGCGGCAAACGGCGGAAGGACATCAGCCTTGCCCCGCGCGAAGCGGCGCTCTACCTCAAAAACTACCCCGCTACCGAAAATTTTCCGGCGGCGCTGGTTTTTGGGAACGAGCGGACAGGGCTTGAAAATGAGGAGCTTGCCCTCTGCACGCTTTCGTCGCATATCCCTGCCAACGATGCGTTTCCCTCTCTCAATCTTTCCCATGCCGTGCAGGTCTATGCCTACGAACTTGCCGTCGCGCTGTCGCCTGATGCGGATAAGCCTCAACGGGGAAAGTGGGAGCCCGTGCCGCAGCGCACAATCGACGAGCTCTGCACATCAATCTGCGATTCGCTGAGCAGCATCGGTTTTTACACCCATACCGCGCGGGACGAGCAGCATGATTTTTTCCGTGATATTTTTTCCCGCGCCGCGCTCACCGAATTCGAATCAGGACATATCCAGAAAATATTCCGCAAAGCCGCTCGGCTGACGAATGAGCAATGAACCATGGGGAGTGGAAGTGCCCCCTGCGCGGGTGCAATTTATTTTTCGGGGTAAATTCTAAAGTGATACCAATAATGCTAACGGGGGGACTGGGGGGGCACCTCGCCCCCCCAGCGGGGCGTTGCGGCGCACAGGCTCACCTAAAGGTGAACCTGCAACATCGCTTGGTGTTAGTGTAACCTGCGCCACGCCTCTACGAATGCCGCTG
>JAITNZ010000145.1 GCA_031290205.1 Spirochaetaceae bacterium | reverse complement strand
GTTAATTTTTAAACAATAAGCGTGCCCTAAACTCCCACACAACGCCAAAATAACAATTTTTCGCCCAAAAACATTCATAATTTTTAATTTTAAATTTTTAATTTTTAATTTGCCCCCCCCCCCCCCCCCCCATTACGGAATAGTAAGCTCACGTCAAAAAAACGCGCTTTTTCGCACTTTTTTCACCAATGCCAGGGGCGCCATTTTGGGGCAAAAACGCGCTGTTTTTCAGCTTTCTGCGGCAGAAACTCATGGTTTGACGACAGAAACTCAACATTCTTCAAGAATGATCGTAAAGTACAATCATCCATTTATTCGTTATCTCAATAATGACTGCTGGAATAGACAGCAAAGGAGATTTTTATGAACAATAGGACAAACAAATTTGCACGATTTGCAATCGGGAGCGTTGGACTCTTCGTATTAGCGCTTGTCTTTGCCTCTTGTAGCGTGGCAAGCCCGGATGCGGGTATGGCTCAGACGGCGATAACGTGGATTGGCGCGACAGGGGCGCCGCCGATTGACGGAAAGGCGACGCTGCGGCTCGAATTCAGCGAGACGGTCGCCGACTTGACGGCGGAGCTCTTCAGCTTCATCTGTTATGGCGCGGATGGCAAAGAGCTGTCGCAGCTCCCGGCGGCGGAAGCGCTGGAGGCGGACGCGGTTATCGTCAACGAGTACACGCTCACTTTGACGAATGTTCCGGCGGAAATCGGCGGCAGAATCAAAATCAGCATCAATAAATCGAATATTAAGCCGGCGGACAAATGGTGGAACCTCGACGGCACAACTGACGAGACTTTCGTCATGGTGAAGTATAGCGGCGAAGCCCTCTACGTGGGAGATACCGCCACTCTGCAAGCGACGGTGTACCCGTCGAGCGCCACGCCGGTGTGGAGTAGCGGGAGCCCCGAAATCGCCACGGTGGATGCGGAGGGCAGGGTTACTGCCCTCTCGCCGGGGCTCACGATGATTACGGCGGCGGTGGGGACTGTCAAGGATGCGGTGGCAATTGCCGTGCTGGCGCAGCCGGGCGAGGCGCTTACCGGCATCGTCTGGAAAGGCAGCCTCGACGCGGCGCCCGAACCAGCCGAGGCGGGCTGGGCATATTACAACACGACGGATAAAAAATCCTACATCTATTACGGCGGCGAATGGCACCTTCTGGCAGCGGACGGAGAAGATGAGAACGGCGTCAGCATCGTGTGGCTGGGGGAGCGGGAGGAGCCTGAAAACCCCGAAACAGGCTGGGCGTATTACGACGCCGAGTTGGAGGAGTCGCGCATCTGGGACGGCGACAGTTGGGAAACCCTCTCCAAGGACGGAGAAGCGGGCGCGGCGGCAGGATCGGGCATCATCGTGGATCCGCAGGCGAAAACGGTGGTGATACCCGCCGTCTTTTCGGCGGCGGAAATCCAAACCGCAATCGAAAGCGATGCCCCCGACAATCATGCTGAGTCGGGCTGGCGCGTCTATGTGAAGGGCATTTTCGTGGATAATGCGGCCGAGCGGGACGCCCTCCTCGCAGGCATCACCGCGGGGCTGCCGAGCGGGACCATCGACCTCAATCTTTCGTTCTGCTATGGCGAGGATTGGAACAACGCCTCCACCCGCATAGGCGCCCTCGTTCTTCCCGACTCGGTCAGGACGATTACGAAAGCCGGCGACTGGCAATCGAATTTGACCTCCATCTACGCTTCGGGCGTTACGACCATCAAGAACATGGCGTTCTACCGTTGCAGCAAGCTTACAAGCGCCGCCTTCCCGCAGCTTGCGACCATCGAGGATGCAGCGGTTGACGGGTGCGAAGCCCTTGTCCGCTTCAACGCGCCGGCAGTTCTGACCATCGGGGAAGAGGCGTTTGTGCATTGCTCATCCCTCACGAGCGTGGACTTTCCGCTCGCCACGAGCGTTGGGAATTATGCGTTCATAGATTGTTTGTCCCTCGTGAACGTGGACCTGCCGCAAGTCACCGTGATTGGAGATTGCATGTTCCAGCGTAACTACAATCTTACCAGCGTGAACATACCGCAAGCGACGGCAATAGGCGGTCAAGCGTTTATGGGTTGCAGTTCCCTTGCGACCGTGAACTTCCCGCTTGTGACGTCCATCTGGACGGCAGCGTTCGAGCATAGCGGGCTTACGAGCGCCGACTTCCCCCAAGCCGTGAGCTTCCAATCTAACGCATTCAGCTATTGTACCGCCCTCAAGCACGTGAAGCTCCCGAAACTTACCGCCCTTGATGCGAACTGGTTCGCGAACTCGCCGAATATCGAGACGCTGGATATTTCGTCGGTAACGAACTTCAGTGAGTTCTACGGCACTTTTACCTTCGGCAGCGCCGGTCTAAACTTACAGCAGCTGCGAACCGTAAACGCCGCCGCAGCTACCAGCATTCCGGCAAACGCATTCACCGGCTGCGCCGCCCTTACCAGCGTGAACCTCCCGCAAGCAGCGACCATCGGGGCAAACGCCTTCAAAGATAGCGGCATCACCAGCCTGAACCTCCCCGCAGCGACGGACATCGGCGATTGCGCCTTCCAGAACTGCCCCAACCTGAAACAGGTGAGCCTCCCGAAAGTGACCACGCTCCAGACATTAGCGCAGTTTGCGACTAATGGATGGTTCAAGAACAGCATGAATATCGAGACCATAAACCTCGATGGGGTTACAGAGATTCCTGATTATTACTTCATCGTTTCTGATGAGCTAGAACAGCCTGGACTACACCTTAAAACCATCCGCGCAAAGTCGGCGACGTCCATCGGGGGGCTAGCGTTCTACGGCTGTGCCGAACTTGTCCACGTGAACTTCCCGAATGTCACATTCATCACGGATATGGCGTTCTATCAATGCACCAGCCTCGAAACCGCAGACTTCCCAAAACTAGTGTCCACGGGTATCAATGTATTTGTGGACAGCACCAGCTTGAGGTCTGTGAACGCGCCGGAACTCGTGGAAATCGGGATTAACGCGTTTTACAATACCGCCCTTACAACAGCTGACTTCCCGAAAGCCAAGTCCATCGGGGCAAGCGCGTTCGCTCAATGCGGCAGTCTGCAATCCGTGAACTTGCCGAAAGCCACGAGCATTGAAGGCACCACATTCTTAGGCTGCACAAATCTTATAACGGTGAACGCTCCGCAAGTTATCACCATCGCTGCTTTGGCATTCTCCGAATGCACAAATCTTATAACGGTGAACGCTCCGAAAGTTACCACCATCGTTTCTTTGGCATTCGCCAGTTGCACCAGTCTTGTGTCGATAGACCTTCCTAAGGTCGAGACCATCGGCGGGGGCGCGTTCGGTGGAGGTGACCCCAGTGTGCGCAATTACACTCCATGTATCAGCCTTATCAGAGTAACCCTGCCTGCCGATGTTGAGACGCAAGAAACATATATGGACACAGAGACAAATATGCCCCCATTCCCCGGTAACTTGCACGCCGTATACGAAGACGGCGGCAGAATCGCAGGAACCTACTGGCGCGTCGGGCAAACATGGACGCGGGAGGCGGAAATGGCAGGGGAAGAAGAATAAATAACATAGGACATCACGAACAGCACGAACGTTTTGTTTGAAAACTTTGCTTCCGTTCGTGTGGTTCGTGTCGTGGTTAATCTTCGAATTCGGAACTGCTGCCGACCCCTGGGGCATCTTTACTCGATTAGCTCGATATGCTATATTCAGTCATGCGTGTCATTAAAACAACAGACGGCAGGGAAATCCTGTTACCGAAAAACGATTTTTTGTTTAAGTTGATATTCGGTGACGAGCGCAACAAAAAGCTGCTTGAAAGTTTTTTACATGCCGTTCTTCAATTCGCGGACGACGAATTTGATGTCGAGTTTGATGTCGAGTTCCTCGACCCTCACTTAAAGAGGGAGTTCAAGGATGACAAACTTTGCATACTCGACATTCGGCTTAGAACAAAGAGCGGGAAGCATCTTGAGATTGAATTACAGGTGGCAGAGACGGCAAATATTTTTGAGCGCATCTGCTATTACAAAGCAGAAATGCTGGCAGGTCAGCTTAGGAAGGGCGACTGGTATGACAATGTCAAAAAGGTGATAAGCATAACGATAGCCGACTTCAATTTTATAGAAGGCGGCGATTC
>JAITNZ010000132.1 GCA_031290205.1 Spirochaetaceae bacterium | reverse complement strand
CGACCTTGAAGGGAAAGACACCATCGAAGCGGAACACATCCTCGAAGCCGTCCAGCACCGCCGAGAGGGGGATGACCCGTTCGATATTTTTCACACTGATGCCGACAGATAAGCGAAAGCGGGGGATTATAAAATGAGAACGAATCGCCCTTATCATACTCAAGGCAAAGCGGTATACTAAGAGCCGGAAGCAGGGAGCAAAAAACGCATGTGCGGGATTACGGGATATATTGGGAATAAAGAGGCGGCGGCGCGGCTGCTGGTCATGCTGCAAAAGCTGGAATATCGGGGCTATGATTCGGCAGGTGTTGCCGCGCTGGAGGGCGGCGTTCTGACCGTGCGGAAGATGAAGGGTCCGCTTTCCGTGCTGGCGGCGGCGCTGACGGGGGAAAAAATTGCCGGCACGCTGGGCATCGGGCACACTCGCTGGGCGACGCACGGCGAGCCCTCCGATATTAACGCGCATCCGCATACGGCAGGGCGCATTGCCGTCGTCCATAACGGCATTATCGAAAACTATGCGCCGCTCAAAATCTTTCTGCAAGAACGCGGCGTCGTCTTTCAGAGTGAAACGGATACCGAAGTCATCGTTCAGCTTCTCAACTATTATTACACGCGCGAGGCTGGCGGCGGGCAGAATGCGCTGCTTAGCGCGACGCTCAAAACCCTCTCGAAGCTCGAAGGCTCCTATTCGTTAGGGCTTCTCGCCAGCGATTACCCCGACAGGATTATCGGCGCCCGCAAGGACAGCCCTCTCATCGTTGGGCTGGGTGAGGGGGAAAATTATCTCGCCTCCGACGTGCCCGCGCTCCTCCCTTACACGCGGGAAGTTCACTTTTTGAATGAGCGCGAGATTGCCGTCCTCTATCGCGACCATGTTGACCTCTACAACGAGTCCGGCGAAAAAATTATCCGGCAGCCAACTCATGTTGATTGGGATGTCGAGTCCGCCGAGAAGGGGGGCTACGCGCACTTCATGCTGAAAGAGATACACGAGCAGGACAAGGCGCTTTCCGACACCTTGAAAGCGCTCCTCCACCAGAGCGACGAAGCAGAAATAGGGATAGGAAGAAGGGGGAAGTCTCCCCCTACGCTCCAAAGCCTTGCGGCTTTTCCGCTACCCTCTCTGCGGGGGAGCGCCCCCGCAACGCCCCCCTCCACAAGCGGGGGCTTCTCGACGAAGGGGGAGAGCGAAGGCAAGGCTGAAAGCGCCTTAGGCACACCCTCCGGTGCTATCGGGATGAACCGCCCTTTTCTTAGCGAAGGCAAGGCTGAAAGTGCCTTAGGCACCGCCACTGTGATTGGGTGTGGGACTGCGTATCATGCGGGGGTGGTGGGGAAGTATGCGTTTGAGCATTTTGCGCGGCTTCCTGTCGAGCTCGATATTGCGTCGGAGTACCGGTATCGCAACCCGCTTATCAGGGCGGACGACCTTTTCATCGTGATTAGCCAATCGGGCGAGACGGCGGATACGCTTGCGGCGATGCGGCTTGCCAAGAAAGGCGGCGCCCGCATTCTCGCCATCACCAACGCGGTCGGGTCGACGCTTGCCCGCGAAGCCGACCTCGTGCTCTACACCTTGGCGGGTCCCGAAATCGCCGTCGCGTCGACGAAGGCGTTCACCACGCAACTGATGTGCATATACCTCCTCGCGTTGCGGCTTGGCTGCCAGCGAGGGACACTCAGCATAGACGAATATAAAGCGACCCTCGACGCGCTCGTAAAAATTCCTGAGCAAGTGCGGAGCATACTTAGTAAGCAGGAGGCGATTCAAAAGTTCGCCGCACGGCAATTCAATAAACAGAAAGTTTTTTTTATCGGCAGGCTCTTTGATTACGCGATTGCGCTGGAGAGCGCGTTAAAACTGAAAGAGATAAGCTACACCCACTCTGAAGGCTTCGCCGCAGGCGAGCTGAAGCACGGGGCGATTGCTCTTGTCGATAAGAGCACACTCGTGGTAGCAATTGCCACGCAGCGCCCCCTCTTCGATAAAATCATTTCGAATATACGGGAAGTAACGTCGCGTGGGGCGGAGGCGTTGGTCATCACCTATGAGGGCGAGCATGCATTCGATGCTGTCGCCGGCGAAGTCATCACCATTCCGCAGACACTGGATGCGCTGTCGCCGCTCCTTTCGATTATCCCTTTGCAGCTTTTTGCCTACTACTGCGCTGTGCAGAAGGGCAACGACCCCGACAAGCCGCGCAACCTTGCCAAAAGCGTTACGGTGGAGTAGCGATGTATAAACGGGAAATACAGGCGCCTGCCGACTGTCCGGTTCTCGACGGGAAACCAACTGCCGGCACATGGACGCGGGCTTTTAAGCACATCAACATGCTTGATATTGAAAAGCCTTTTTCGATGCCGGTTCCCCCGTGGATGGTGGATTTTCGCGTAAAAGAATGGCAGTCTTTTATGATTCAAAATGACGAAGTGTATTTCGAGGTTTTTGCCGCGAACTTAAAATTCTTCCGGTTCATCGGGGTAGTTTTTTATGATAAAAAAATCGGCGGTGAAGGCGTGCATTACTTCGACTATTTCCCGTTTTCATTGTGGAATTTGCCGAACACCCTTGCCGATAGCCATGTTTTTTGCCGGTCGCCGGGATATTCCATTGCTATTCATAATTGGCTCGACGCGGCTTCTATCAGGCTGGACATTGACATTGAGCCCAGTGACACGCAGCCCGCCCTCAATGCAGTGTTTGAATTGTATGACAACCCAAAAAGTTGCGCGCCGATGGCGGTAAACCTCTTGTTTTCCGATGACCGACCGTATTACACCTATAAATCGCTCTGTCCGGTTCGGGGCAGCCTGCACTTCGGAGGCAAGGCGCAATGGACGTTCAAGCCTGAAAACACGATGGGGCTGTTCCGCGACAGCAAAGGGATGCTTCCCTATATCATCAGAAATTCATGGGTATCGGGCTTTGGTTTTGATAAAGAGCGCCGCCGCATAGGGTTTAGTTTGGGTGAAAATCAGGCGAAAGGCGCCAATAAAGATAA
>JAITNZ010000091.1 GCA_031290205.1 Spirochaetaceae bacterium | reverse complement strand
GCTCTATTGCTGACGAGGGGGGCGTTGCGGGGGGATACCCCCCGCAGAGGGGGTAGGGCGCAACGCAGTGCGCCCGTAGGGGGAGACTTCCCCCTCCTCTACTGGATTACTACCATAGTGCCGACTGATTTACCCAGAATTTGGAAGTGCACCCAGCGTCTGTGGCACCGCTTGACATAAATGCGCCTTTCCCCTACACTTTAACATCAGAGAGGCTTGAATAGACTTCGTCCTTTAAGCTGATCCCCGGTTGTGTAATGGTAGCACAGCAGACTCTGGATCTGCTTGTGGGGGTTCAAATCCTCCCTGGGGAACTAAACTTACCCTGCAATTTTTAGTCACCGCAAAACCGAATAAGTATTTTCTATTCAAAATTATCCGTCTTTTACGGAATACCCTGCCCATATCCTTTCTTTCCCGGGTCACGCATCTTCGCCTACGGCACAACAACTGTTGATTTAGCCGTGGGGGCGTTGCGGGAGGATAATCCCCCCTCTGCGGCTACCGATTATACACAAATACCAATCGGTGATATGATATGTATAGTGCCAGTCTCGAGGAGGGGCATAATATGCAGGGATTAACACAGATGAAGAAAATTGTAGAGTGAAAATCTGTGTCCATCTGTGGACAAATTCTTGAAGCGGGAGGGAGTAAAAAAATGAAGTTGATTACTTTTGCCGGACCTTCGGGGGCAGGCAAGACGGCGGCAATACTCAAGATAGCCGAGATTTTACGCGGGCAGAGCGAAGGGGCAGGCAGCAAAAAACTGGGAGTGGTGAAATTTGATTGTATTTCGACGGAGGATGACAGGCTTTACCGGAAACAAGGCATACCCGTGCTTAGCGGGGTTTCCGCCAACCTCTGCCCCGACCATTATTTTGTCGTGAACATTGAAGCCTGCGTTGCCTGGGGGCGGCGGCAGGGGCTCGGCTTTCTTATCAGCGAGAGCGCCGGACTCTGCAACCGCTGTTCGCCGCATATCAAAGGCGTGCGCGCCGTCTGCGTCATCGACTGCCTCGCCGGCGTTTGGGCGCCGAAGAAGGCAGGACCACTGCTCATGTTTGCCGACATCGTCATCATCACGAAAGCAGACATCGTCTCTCAGGCTGAGCGCGAGGTGTTCGCCTACCGCGTCCGTCAGGCGAACCGAAAGGCGGCGATATACTTCCTCAACGGGCTTACCGGGCAGGGGGCGGCGGCGATTGCGGAAAGGCTGAAAGCAGCCGACGATCTCGAAGTGGCGGGCGTCGAACACAAACAGATGCGCTTCCCGCTCCCCCTTGCACTCTGCTCCTACTGCATGGGAGAGACCCGCATCGGCAGCGACTACGTGACGGCAAGCAGCATCATCCGCAAAATAGCGATACCGGAAACCGAAGAAGTTGCCGCAAAGGACTGGGCGCTGGAGGACGTGAGGAATGAATAGCATTACCATACTAGGCGGGCGCGACAAGGAAGGACGCGCGGAGGAACTGGATTTTACCTGCAAGCGGGGGGAAATTGTCTGCATCGTGGGACCGACCGGTGCGGGGAAGAGCCGGTTTCTTGAGGACATCGAATGTTTTGCTCAGGGCGATACGCCGACAGGACGGCGTGTGCTTGTTGACGGCGCTGCGCCGCCTGAAGAAACGCGCTTTGAAAGCGAAAAAAAGCTCGTCTCCTGCCTCTCTCAGAATATGAACTTTGTGATGGACCTCTCCGTGCGCGAATTTTTAGCGATGCACGCCGAAGCCCGCGGCATCCAAGCCGGCGGAGTCGAGGACGACAGCTTCATCCGGCGCATCGCTGCCGCCGCCAACGCCCTGACCGGCGAGGCTTTCGAGCTCGACACGCCGGTAACGCGGCTCTCTGGCGGGCAGTCCCGCGCCTTGATGATAGCCGATACCGCTATGCTGAGCCCTTCGCCCGTCGTGCTGATAGATGAGCTCGAGAACGCCGGCGTCGACCGGGAAGCCGCCCTCAATCTCCTCGTCAGCGGCGAGAAGATCATCATCATCTCGACACACGACCCTGCGATAGCCCTGCTCGGCGGGCGCCGCCTTTGCATACGCGGCGGAGCGGTGCGGGGGGTTTTTACCACAGGCGAAGCGGAACGGGCAAACGCAAAAATTATCGCCGCGCTCAACGGACGCTTACTGGAATTGCGAAGATTACTCCGCGAAGGTAAAACGCTTGATTTCAACATGGAGGACTTTTTCTCGGAACATTGAAGAAAAGAATTTGTCCACAGATACACACAGATTAACGCAGGGGAAGAAAATTGCGGAGTGAAAATCTGTGTCTATCAGTGTCCATCAGTGGACAAATTCTTAATGGCTCGCCTTGGTCCGCAGATTGGCGAGCCTGTGCGCGTAGCGCCGACTACCTGAGAAAGCCCCCCCCCCGTTTTCTTACCAAACGGAAGGCATGAAAGTGCCTTAGGCGCTTAGCCCCTAATGGCGGCGCACATACTCGACAATGGCGGCGGCGGTCTTTTCGGCGCCGATGGAACTATCGATAACGAGGTGATAGTTTTGCGCGTTGCCCCATTCCGCACCTGATATATTTTTATAGTATGAGGCGCGCGCCGCATCGGAGCGGGCGATGCTCTTCTTGCCTTCCAGTTCGCTGTCGCCATAGACCGTCATCACATTTTGTATACGATAGGCTTCCGGCGCGTGAATGAAAACACGGATTACATCTTCATAATCACGCAACACATAATCAGCAGCGCGACCCACAATCACGCAGGAACCGTTATCGGCAATTTTGCGAATAATTTTATCTTGCGCGATGATAGCAAGACGCGCCGGTTCAGTACTCAGATATAAATCATGCATGAGCGTGGGTGAATTGGCATTGAGGTCGGATATGTACTCCTGTGCAAGCCCGCTCTCCTCTGCGGCAAGCGCGGTCATCTCTTTATAATAAAATGGAATACCTAATTTTTCGGCGACTGCTTGAGCAATATATTTCCCGCCGGAGCCATGCTCGCGGGCGATAGTAACAATCACCCCTTTGCGGGAAGGTTTTATTTGTTTGCTCACTTTGCTCACTGCATCGGTATCAGCAGATGCTGATTTCAGTCCCGCCGTATCAAGCTGCTTCCATATACGGAAGAGGACGACGGCGCTGATCAACATCGCAAGAATATCCGCCGCAGGCGCCGCCCAGAATATGCCCGTTACGCCGATATATGCCGGTAATACGCATGAAAACACAATCAGAAACACAACATCCCGAATCATCGCAAGGGGGATGGCGGCGCTGGGCTTCCCGATAGATTGCAGGAAAATAGCACACGCTTTTTGGATACAGGTAAAAATAATGAGAGACAGATAGATGCGTAAACACATGACGGCAAAGTTTGTATAAAGAGGATCCCCGTCAGAACCGAAGAGCCGTATAAATGCGTGCGGCAGCCCCTCGAATAAAATCGTCGCGACAGCGCTCGTGATGAATGTCCAGAGCATCACATATTTGAACGCCTGCTTCACGCGGTCGTGCCTCCCTGCTCCGAAGTTATAACCGATAACCGGTTGCGCCCCCGCCGCGATGCCGATGGCGATATTCAGCACAATCTGGAAGAGCTTCATGATGACGACGAACGCTGCTAACGGAATATCAGCGCCATAGGGGGAATTCGCGCCGTAAGATACGAGCAATTTGTTGTTCACCACGGTGATGACGACGATAGATATCTGTGTAAGGAAGCTTCCTCCCCCCAAGGGCAGCACGGGCTTAATCGCCTTCCATCGTGGTATAAAATCCGAGAGGCGGACGCGGAAGGTTTTGCTGCGGCGAAGATATATCGCGCACAAGATAAAGCTTACCGCCTGTCCGAAAATCGTCGCATAGGCGGCGCCTTCGATGCCCCAGCCCCAGACGAAAATGGTGATGGGATCGAACACAATGTTTAAGACGGCGCCCACACCCATCGTCATCATCGCATAGCGGGGGCTGCCGTCCGCACGAATGATCGCCGCCAGCGTATTTTGCGCCAGCGCAATCGGTATCATGATGAAAATGATATAGCCGTAATCGCGCGTGTATTCGAGGGTAGCGTCCGTTGCGCCGAGTGCGCGGAGAATGCCGTCCCCGCCAAGATAGCTGACGAGTATTAAAACCCCGCCGGATAAAAACGAAAAGAGGATGCTGTTGGCGATTGCCTTCCCCGCGCTTTTCGTATCGCCGCGTCCCTGCGACAGGCTAAGGAATGCCGCCGCGCCGTCCCCAAATAAAAGAGACGCGCCCCACCCGACGACGGTTATCGGGAAGATGATGCCTGTTGCCGCATTGCCCAAATAGCCGATGCCGTTTCCGACAAAAATCTGGTCAACAATGTTGTATAGGCACGAGATGATAAGAGAGACGACGCACGGAATCGCAAATTTAGGCAGGAGTTTGCCTATAGGCTCCGTGATAAGATAATTGTTACTTTGCTGTGAATTTTCCACAGTATGAACCTCACTCAATTAAAGATTTGGACTCTTTATTCGTGAGAAAAGGTACCTAAAAACTGCGTCAGAATTCTACGCTTTTGCTGCCGACATTGGTATAATAGTGGCATTGGTTTGTAATGTCAATACACCAAAATCAAAAATCCGCGCAGCAGCAAGTCAAGCCATTTATCGATGGTTCCTTAGTCTAAAAAGAAGGCAACCGCGTCAAGAAGCGCTGCCGGACTGACGGGCTTGGTTAGGTAGCCCTGAACGCCTTTTTTGATGGCTTTTTGAGCGGTTTCATCATCGGCATTGGCGGTGATGAACACGACGGGAATATCCTTAAGCGCTTCGTCTTTTTGCAATTTTTCAAAAAAATCAAATCCGCTCAATGTAGGCATTTCCACATCGAGCAAAAGAAGATCAATCTTTGTCGTTTCAAGAATTTTCAGCGCCGACTGAACATCAATCGCCGTTCTGACATCGTAATCTTTTTTAAGAATAGCATTGATATTTGTCAGCATTTCCGGCATATCATCAACACCAAGAATAGTTTTTTTCTTTATTTCACCCATATTCTGGAAGCCCCTATTAATTACTTGTAATGATACGGATAATTATTCATGATGTCAATACCTTCAGCGACTCGGGTGCACTTCCAAATTCTGGGTAAATCAGGCGGCACTATGGTAGTAATCCAGTAGAGGAGGGGGAAGTCTCCCCCTACGGGCGCACTGCGTTGCGCCCTACCCCCTCTGCGGGGGGTA
>JAITNZ010000167.1 GCA_031290205.1 Spirochaetaceae bacterium | reverse complement strand
AGAGCCCTTCCCAACAGCGAAGTGCGCGGTAACAAGTATGGCAGCGCGTGCGCTGCCCGAGATTGCCTTCCCCATATCACGCTTTTGGGAATTTACCCAGAAAAATAAATTGCACCCATTGCAAAAACCTTTCCTCTCCCCCCCGCCATTCTCTTCAAATAAAAAAACACATACCGCGCGCGATATGTGTTTTATGGAGAATGGGGGAGTCGAACCCCCGACCTCTAAATTGCGAACCTAGCGCTCTACCAACTGAGCTAATCCCCCAAAGTCTGATTAAGCCTATCAGGATTAAAAAAAATATGCAAGAGGGCGACGGCGACGGGGGTGCACTTCCAAATTCGTGGTAAATCAGGCGGCACTGAGGAGCGGGCGGCAGACATCGGAGTCCCAGAGTCCGCTTTCCCATTGGGCGCACCGTCGGCGCACTGGCAGGATAAATCCTGCCGGCATTTGTTGCGTAAAGAACCATTGTCCTGCGTCACGCCATGAACGATTACTCGCAACAACGCCCTTGCGAGCGCGGTCATTGGGCGGGGTATAAAACCCCACTGCGAATAAGCTTTCTTGATAAAGTTATAGCGCGATTGAGCAGCAGGGTGACCCGTTCCATCCGAATCGTTCAATACCAAGAAACAAGAGTCCGCACAAGACAAAGTTCCACAACAACCAAAAGTCAAATTGTTGATAGGATGCTTAACCTGTTGACATGATTCCTTTTCTCTCCAAAGTGTCAGACATTTCACAAGTGTCTGGCACTTTTAATGCAAAAACGCATTTCTCCGCAATAATATACATATTATGAGATCATTAAGAATATTGCTGGAAGGCGCCATATATCATGTCACCTCTCAGATTGACCATGGTGCGATGGCACTGAGCGGAGATGAAGTCAAGCAAATGTTTCTTGACTTCGTCGAAAAAGCAAAAACGAAGTTCGGCTTCGAGCTTTGGAACTTCACCGTGATGGACAACCACATCCATTTCCTCATAAAACCCGACAAAGATGTCTCTTTGTCAAAAATTATGCAGTGGATTAAGTGTAATTTTGCAAAAAAGTGGAACAAAGCACACGATACAAAGGGACATTTGTGGGGTGAACGGTTTCATTCACGGATAATCAAGGATGAAAATGACTTTGAGAGGACATCGAAGTATATTGATGAGAATCCTGTGAAGGCAAAACTGGTAAAAGAGGCAAAAGACTGGAAGTTTGGCGGATTGTTTCACAAGGTACGAGGGATAATCGGGCTTATCGAAGAGACGGTATATGGTGAACGCTTTTTTCAATCCCCATCGGGCTTTGCGTTTTCCGTTTCGCCTGGGTAATAGTGTCAGTCATATTGTGGTTGCCGATAGCCGATATCTAGTAAAAGAGTCCCAGATTACACGGATTAGACAGATTTTACCAAATATCGGCGCACTGCGGGTTAATATTCATCATATACAGCGTCTTCCGACATGAGATGCGCCACTAGAGATGTGCAAGCAAGCCTCATCAGTCTCTCTTTATTGTATCTCTAAATTCTCGATGCTGTTGATCGTCATTTTTAATCTGTGTCGATCTGTGAAAATCTGGAGATAAAATTCTTAAATGCCGTGACTTGGTTCGATCAACAGAGATCTTGACAAATACCGTATTTATCGTTAAGGTGAAATAACGGACGATTAACTCAGTGGGAGAGTGCCACCTTCACACGGTGGAAGTCACTAGTTCAAGCCTAGTATCGTCCATCTCGGCGCTTCACTTGAAGCATGATTTGGGAGAAGGCATTGTCAGCAGTCGAAACGGACGATTTATTTGTCGTTGACGCAAATGAAATCGAAAAAATGATACGGAAGCACCGTCGTGCGCAAAAAAAGTCTCTACGGGCGGGTGTGCCGCTCTGGGCAAAGAGCAGCGTTCATGCAAAAGTGTGGACTATCCCCCTGCCGCCGAAAAAAGAGGTGGACGAGCGTCCGCCTCAAAAAAAATTGGTCGAGTTTGTGCTTGACAAAAAGCTGATAAAGGAATTACGGAGGGACACCGAGGATATAGCCGAAGTCCTCTGCGAAATTTTTACCGCAGACGAAGAGAGCGGCGTGGAAACGATAGCATCAATACCGCAGAACGACAATCTTCTGGGGCTTGATGATGCGTTCAGCACATTGCTAAAAACGCTCCTCACCAAAGGATCATGGCAGAGGGAAGAATGGGAAACTTTGGCAAAACAATGTGGTTTAATGCCCGATGGTGCAATCGAGGCAATCAACGAAAAAGCCTTTGATACTTATGACGAACCCTTAATCGAAGACGGGCTCGAACTCACCATCAATGACGCCCTTATCAAAAAAACGAACGCCCTTTTCACCTTGAAGGCGAGGCATGAAAGTGCCTCAGGCACAAAATGAGTGAGATGATACGAATAAAAGACAGGGATGCGGTGATACAGTCATTACGCGCTGGTGTTGTGCCCCGCACGGCGCAACATCTGATCCAAGTAGGCAGGAAGCGTGAAATCGAAGCGATGCTGAAGGATATAGCATGTGTTGCCGACGGCGGCTCCGCGATAAAATTTATTATTGGTGAGTATGGTTCGGGCAAGACATTCTTCTTGAACCTTGTTCGCTCGGTAGCGATGGAGAAAGGCATTGTCAGCGCGAATGCCGACCTTACGCCGGAAAAACGTTTACATGCGACAGGCGGACACGCGAAAGCGTTGTATATGGAATTGATGCGGAATGTTGCGACGCGGACAAAGAGCGAAGGCGGAGCGATGACAGCTATCGTCGAGCGATTTATTGCTACTGTCCAGAATGAGGCAAAAGAAAAAGGCGTTGATACTCAGCTTGTCATCAAAGAAAAATTACAACAACTTATGGAGTTGGTAAACGGTTATGATTTCGCGGAAGTGATAGCCGTCTATGCTGCGGCATCGGAAAGTGGTAATGAAGCGCGTAAAAATGATGCGGTGCGCTGGTTACGCGGAGAATTTTCGACAAAGACGGATGCACGAAAAGCGCTCGGCGTCCGCGCAATCATCGACGATGCCACATGGTATGACGCATTAAAATTATTTGCCCGCTTTACCCGCCTTGCTGGGTATAAGGGTTTGATCATCTGTATTGACGAGATGGTCAACATATACAAGTTGAGCAACAAGCAGGCGCGTATATCAAACTATGAACAGATACTTCGTATTGTAAACGACAGCTTGCAGGGGAATGCTGTGGGTTTAGGCTTTGTATTTAGCGGCACTCCCGAATTTCAATTAGATACCCGGCGTGGTATGTTTAGTTATGATGCGCTCCGCCGCCGCCTCAGCGAGAATACATTTGCCAAACAACAGGGCTTTGTTGATTTTAACGGTCCTGTGATAAAGCTATCTAATTTATCAAATGAAGAATTTTATTTATTGCTCGAAAAGATACGTTTAGTGTATGCTTCAGGCGATGAGGGCAAAACGCTCATTCCCATTGAGGCAATCGAAATGTTTATGAAGCACTGTGCGAAGCAGCTTGGCAATGAATATTTTCGCACCCCCGGAACGGCGATAAGCGCGTTCATCAATCTGTTATCCGTGCTCGAACAAAATAAAGATGCCGCATGGGAAAAACTACTCGGCGCCATTGCGCTAAAAAATGATACCGGCGCGGAAGAGAATCTTTTATCGGAAGATGATGATATGGTTGAGGTATAATATGCAAAAAATTCGTAAAATGATGCTACCTTCGGGCTGGTATCCGCACCGTGCACAAGGGGTGAAGGAATTTTTACAAGATTTTTCGTTAAGCGGCGCATCAGAGGCGCGTGCGGTCATCTCGCCCCATGCCGGATGGTTTTTTTCAGGAAGGCTTGCCGCGCAGGCGATTGCATCTTTATATGCTGATATAGATACCATTATTGTAGCGGGCGGGCATCTGCCGTCTAATGCGAGTGTGCTATTTGCCTGTGAAGATGAAATTCAAACACCGCTTGGTGCGCTCAAAATTGATACTGAGCTGCGTTCGCATTTACAGGGAGCGTTGGACGGCAAAGCGGACATGTCGGCGGATAACACCGTCGAAGTGCTACTGCCTGCGGTTCATTATTTTTTCCCCATGGCGCGTCTTATCTGGATGAGGCTTCCCGCCTGCATGCGCGCCTTTGAAGCGGGAAAGATCATCGGCGAAAAAGCCGCCGCCCTGCAACGCCGGGTTGCCGTGATTGCATCGACCGATTTAACGCATTACGGCGCTTGCTATGACTTTGCCGCACACGGTTCAGGCGCGGCGGCGCTACAATGGGTAAAAGAGGTAAACGACAAACGATTTATCGAAGCATTCGAATCAGGCGATCCGGAAGAGATACTGAAACGGGCAAGAGACGAAAACTCAGCCTGTTCGCCGGGCGCCGTGCTCTGCGCCTTGGGTTTTTCACAGTGCGCGGCGCACTTACTGGGCTATACAACAAGCGCCGATCTTATGTGCGAAACCGGCGAATCACCCCCCGATTCATTTGTCGGATATGCGTCGGCAGTATTCTCGGCTATCTCCACTTGAGCCGGTACTGCGCCGCCACAGGCTGTGCCTGATGCACTCTGCCTTGCCTTCACTTTGAAAAGGGCGTTTTTGCAAAGTTGCGCGAGTCAGCGGACAACAAATCGCAGGACGAGCGGGCTTTTCGACGAGGTAGAGGGTCGGCGGCTTTTTACTTAAACTCCTCACGCACCATCGTGATAATCTGCGCGGTTTTAACATCCAGCGCTTTCAAGCTGAGGCGTTGCGCGTTTCCCCGCGCGGTGAGCGTTCCTGTTATGACAAGGCTTGCGCCGAGCATCTTACCGAGTGAGACTGCTGATTTATCGTCAACATCACCTGATGTTTGGAAATTCTGTTCTTGTCTGATTGCGTCAACGGTCTTCCGGTCAACCATCTTAAATTGACGGGCATCAACCAGGAGGTATTCAAGCTCATCCATAATATACGCGCCGGTTTCTCTGTCCCTTGTGGAAACACTTAACACGGCAATCGTGCTATTTTTAGGCAAATCCGCTATCAAGGTATCGACAATCGTCGAAATAGCGCCGTCCATGGACGAATTTGCCGGATTAGACTGCCTTGCTGCAGATCTTGAGCTAGACTGAGTGCTGCCTGACATTCCGCTGAGCGTAAAAAACTGATTTTCCTCCGGTCCGTAGCACCAAAGCAACGCGAAAGGGTTCAACAAAAGCCCCAGCGCAATATTCGTGCCCTTTACCGTTTTTGAGAGCGTAAAGGTCTGGCTAGTCCCGTTGTCCGCCGTTACCGTAGCTTGATGGCTACCGATAAAATTACTTACCGGCGTCATGATTGGCGCGCGCCCAAGCTGTTTCCCGTCAACGGCGACCAGGGCTCCGTTGGGCTCTGTATCAATCCTAACTTGCGTTGTTGAAGCGCAGCCTAAAACGCAGAGAAAAACGAGCAAAAGCCCCGATAGACCTGCAATTCCGCGAGGAACATTGCCGAATATCCTCATTTTTTTCATAAAATCCTCCAAAAAAAAACAAAAATTTGTATAAAACATCAAAATATCCTAAAGCTCTCTGTAAATGCGAACGATTTTCGGATTTACAGCAATACTGATATATTTGTATATCAAATATGATATACCTTATATGAAAAATGTCAATAGACTTAAAAATAGTATATCAATATTTATATATTATGGATTTAGAAAAATTGGTTATTGACAACATCAAACGGATTCGCAAACAGAAAGGGATTACCCAGGAAAAGCTGGCGGAAGCCTGCGATACGGCAACCAGTTATATTGGTTTGATGGAAATTTATCGCAATGTGCCGAAACTCTCCACTATTGAGCGGATAGCGGACGCGTTACAGGTAGATCCGCTCGTTTTTTTCATGGATGTTTCAGATAATCTTCCCGAAAAGAAAGAAGAAGAGTTCGAAGGGTATAAGACCCAGATTTTGGAAGCGCTTGAAAAAGCGCTTACGCCGGTTTTGAAGAATTTGATGCGAGGACAAGAATGAGGATTTCTCTGTCCGGCGAGCCGTATTGACACACTCTCGAGCAGATGGTACCCTTAACATCTATGGAAGATTTGAGCTACAAGACCGTGTTCGTCATTCCGACAGCCTACCAGTGGGGGAAAATCCCTTTGCTTGCGGAACTGTTCCCTCGCGGGCTTGCGATTACCGAGACCGTCGTGATTTCGTGGTTCATCATGCTCATTCTTATCGGTTTCGCGCTCGTAGCCACATCAAAAAAAAGCCTCGTGCCGGTGGGGCTACAAAGCCTTAGCGAGGCGGCGGTCGAGGCGCTGAATACTTTTGCGAAAAACCAGTTCGGGCGTTGGGCGCGTTTTCTCGGACCCTATATGGGGACGCTTTTTCTTTTTCTCCTCTTGGCAAATATCATTGGCTTTCTCACACCAGTTGAATTTTCGTTTTTAGGGCACGAGTATAAAGCGCCTTTTGCCATCAAACCGCCGACGCGGGACATCAATGTTACCGCGCCGCTTGCCGTCATAACCGTCCTTTTCACGCTATTTTTTGGTTTTGCGTCGAAAGGACCGCTCGGCTGGTTAAAGAAGCTTACCTATCCGGTGCCCTTCATGCTTCCCTTCAATATCATGGAATACGGGACGCGGCTTCTATCGCTCAGCCTCCGGCTCTTCGGCAACATACTCGGCGGCATGATACTGATGATACTAATTACCGGACTCGAGCCGCTCGGACTACCGGCGCTCTTTTCCCTCTACTTTGATTTTTTCGACGGCATCCTCCAAGCGGCGATATTTGTATTTCTATCAGTATTATATATTTCGGAAGCCTGCGAGGTAGAGAAGGCATGATGGGGAATAGGGAGTAGGGGGGAGAGCCCCCCCCGCTTCAAAGCCTTACGGCTTTTACGCTACCCCCCCAGCGGGGGAGCCCCCCCGCAACGCCCCCCAAGATGGGTAATGAAGGATGGACGGATGATGGATAATGGATTATCAGTGGTGAGTGAATGAGGCGTGAGAAAGAATTTCAACCAAAAATCTTCCCCCGTTCCTCACCAATTTTACATATATAAAAGGAGTAATAAGAATGAATGTATCAATGTTTGCCGCTATCGGTGCGGCGATTGCCGTAGTTACGGGGCTTGGCGCGGGTATCGGTATCGGCATAGCGACGGCGGGACTCTTACAGTCCATCGCCCGCCAGCCGGAAGCCCAGCCGAAGATGCTGCCGTTTTATTTTGTCGGCGTCGCCCTTGCCGAATCGACGGCAATCTACGGTTTAGTTATCGCGTTTCTGCTCTATGCCAAGATTTAGCGGCGCCGCATACCATGCTCAATTTTGACCCGATAACTATCGTTATCACGCTTATCAATCTGGCGCTTCTCTTTTTTGTCCTCAAGGCGATTTTTTTCAAGCCCGTCACTCAATTTATTGCAGCGCGCACTGCGAAGATCAAAGCTGAGTTAGAGAAGTCGGCGCGGGATAGGGAAGATGCCGCGTCGTTGCTGAGCGCTTACCAAGAAAAGCTGAAACACGCTGAAGGGGAAGCGGCGCTAATCCTCAAGACAGCGCGGGAGAATGCGGAAAAGCGCTCTGCGCAGATGGTTGCCGATGCCCGGTCGGAGGCTGCCGCCCTCATTGCAGCGGCGCAAAAACAGATAGCGGCGGAGCGGCAGGCAGCGTCCTTTGCCTTTAAGGCAGAGGCTTCGCAGCTCGTCCTTGCGGCGGCGGCAAAACTCTTGAAGCGTGAAATTGCCGGCGAGGACGCCCTGCGCCTTTCCGAGCAGGCGTTGACTGAATGCGCGCTCTCGCAGTCGTCAGGGCGGCGCCCCTGATGTTCCCCAAGGCACGCTGGGCGGAAGCCTTCCTCCACTTTACCGCCGCCGCAACCGACGACGGCATAGGCAGCGACTGTCGTGAGGCGCTTGCCTTTCTCGCCGTCATCGCTCAAAATATTACAAAAATGCCCGGCAACATATCCGGCTTACGTTGCGCCACCGAGATGGACAGGCTTCTTGGCAAGGCGATCGAGGCAGCCGCTTACCAGAAGTCCGGCGGCATCGAAGCGGCGCGGGCGCTCGTCTTCCTCTTGATTAAGCGCGGGGAAATCCACGAGCTCGGACAGATAATCGAAGAAATCACACGCTTGGCGGAAACGCGCGCGAGCGTCCTCACTGTCCGCCTCGACGCCGCAACACAGCCGGAGCGCGCCTTCCTCGAATCGCTTGTGGCAACGCTGAAAACGCGAACGCGCGCCAAGGATGTCCATTTACAGGTAAAGCTCATGCCGGAATTGCTCGGCGGCTGCCGCCTCAGCATAGGCAGCGAGATGGAAGATTACAGCATAGCAGGCGAGTTACAGCAACTGACGGAAAAACTCACGCATAGAGAAAGAGAATTCTTCTAAAAACGAAATTTTTGACGAGATTGTCGGCGTTCGCGCTGGCAATCGTATGTATGGGAATGGGATGCTCAGCCCCGACCACAGGGGAACCCGTCGCAAAAAAAGGAATCAGACATCATTTTTTAGTTCTTGTAAGTTTTTATGGATAATTGCTCCAATTTAGAGCGGATTTCGTCTTGCAATTCTCTGTGCTGAATAGCTTCCCTATCGAGCTCAGCCTGCGTTTTTTCATCTATTTTTTCCGTTGCCGATACTTCCATCTGATATTTGATGTTGACATCATCAATGAGCAACGAAGGCACCGGCACGAGCCCGAATAAGGGCGCTTGCGCTTGTACGTCAACGGTCGTTATTTTCCCATCCTTGTCCGCCACCTGACACTGGAGCTTATACTCCAATGATTTCGTTTTTTTTGCTTCTTCAATTTTCGCCGGATCGAGCGTTATGCTTTGAATAAAACCATGCTGTTCTATTGCCAGTTTTGTCTGCGCCTCGCAAGCCGCAGTAAGCGGCACACCGAGAAGCTCCGCCATCGGGTGCCCGACTAATTTATCGCCAATACCCATTTTGTTTTCTCCTTTAGGTCAGGCGCGCCCCGCTGACGTTCTTGCAGAACCCTAGCACTGTAGTGGGACGAAGCCCTCGGGCGATTTAATCAGGCTCACCTGTTCACCATTCAGTTCAAGCACATAGAACCCGCTCTGCTGCGCGCACTCACGCACTTCGGGTGAAACCACTCCGCCGGCTATCGCTCCCAATAGTTTTTTCCCTTTTATTTCATTCAGTGAGTATTCACGCATTATTTTCATTCGTTTCAGGTGGTGTTTCACATCGTTCTTGTCAGGCTCCCGTTTCACCTCCACTGTCATAGCCCATTCGTCGTCTGACAGTAGAATATCGATTTCGGTAACCGGTTCGTTGTTGTTATCTAAAATCTTGATACGCTGAAAAACCCTGTTGAATTTGTACTTGGGGAATTTTTTCCAAAGCCGTGACGCAATGAGCGTTTCGATAAGTTCGCCCACAGACCTATGCAGCCCCCCCAACTGCTTACCCAACTTATCAATCTGCGCGTCCAGTTTCTTCTGCCGCTTGTCATACTCGACTTTGCTTTCCTGAAACTTCCGGTCCGTTTCCTGAAACTTCCGGTCCGTTTCCTGAAACTTCCGGTCAGTTTCCATCATTGCCGCCCAGACGTCGTCGAAGGTCAAGCCCCGCTGAGGCTGCCGTGTTTGCTCTATCATTTTTCCCATGATACGCTCCTCACATTCATTCTACACGATTCCCGCAAAAAAGCAAGCCCTCGTAGCCTGTTGCACAGGGCGAGCGCATTAAAATAGAAAAATCAAGAAAATCCGCAGATTTTGCGGATTGATGCAGAAAAAAGTCTGCGAATAACGCGATGAAATTGCAAATTCATAATGAAATTTTATGATTATTCGTGTGCATTCGCGTCCAATTTGAAAATACGGAAGAAGCATGTCCACAGATACACACAGATTAACACAGGGGGAAGCCTTTCTCAGGTACGCGCATACGCGCTGCCATGCTCCTAGCCACGCACTCTACCTTCAGGTTTTCTTGTAGGGTTTCACTGTAAAGGCTTCACTGTAAGCCAGCAACCCCAACGCCCACCCAACTCGTCGAAAAGCCCTCCCCGCATGGACAGGGGGAAGGCTTTCTCAGGTACGCGGCACAAGCGCTTACGCGCCAGCGCTCGCTGCCATGCTCCTTGCCGCGCACTCTACCTTCGGGTTTTCTTGTAGGGTTTCACTGTAAAGGCTTTACTGTTAGCCAATAACCCCAACGCCCACCCAACTCGTCGAAAAGCCCTCCCCGCATGGACAGGGGGAAGGCTTTCTCGGTCAGCGGCACAAGCGCTTACGCGCCAGCGCTCGCTGCCATGCTCCTTGCCGCGCACTTTACCGTAGGGGGCTTACTGTAAAGGCTTTGCTGTTAGCCAATAACCCCAACACATAGCCAGTTCGTCGGGAAGCCCTCACCACTTGGGCTGTAGGGGATTGCCTAAACGTAGCCGGGTGGGTGGGGAAGCCTCGCTGGAAAACATCGCCGGAACAAACTACGCAGAAATTTCAAGCGACTGCTTGAATACAGGAAAACTACGCAATAAATGCCGCCACAGGCGAGGGCGCCGTTTTCCAGTGAGGGTTTCCCACCCGTCCGGGTACCGCGATTAAAATCGCGGGGCATCGGCACAAGTCAGGGAGTTGCTGAAAGGGGTATTGACAGTTTTCACGAAAAAAGGCATAGTCGAACTATGATTTTCCCCTTAGAAGAACTCATTAAATACGAGAAAAATATGTACGAAATTACCTGCGCCGCCTCCAAGCGGGCGTATCAGATTTCGATGGTCAGGATGCCCGAGTATTCGAGCAACGAAGAGAAAAATGTTTCGCTTGCGGCGCGCGAGGTGTTCACCGGCGAAGTTGAGTTTCGTTTTGATAACGAAACCAGCCGCGGCATCCCCGACCTGCACTCAACGCTACAACCATGACGCTATGACGGGAAATCCCGCCGGAATTCAGCCTCAAGCCTGCCCATCGTGGGGCAAATGTCCGGTTTTCATCCTTTTTGGTCCGACGGCGGCGGGTAAAACGGCTGTGCTCGAACGTCTGTTTACCGGTGAAGGCGCGCTGGATGCCGAGATTATCTCTGCGGATTCGATGCAGGTCTATCGCGGGATGCGTATCGGGACGGCAAAGCCCCCGCCCCACTTGTGCGAAAGGCTGCCCCATCATCTTATAGACATCCGCAACCCGGATGAACAGTTCAACGTCGGCGATTTTGTCCGCCTTGCCGAGGATGCCGTGCGGGATATCGCGGGGCGGGGGAAGCTTCCCGTTATTTCAGGCGGGACGGGCTTCTACATCAGCAATTTTGTCAACGGGCTGCCGGACGCCCCCCCTTCCGATACCGCAATCCGCGTAGCACTTAAAGCTGAGTTGAAAGAGCGGGGGGGGGGGGGGCTCATGGAGGAGTTACGCGCCTGCGATGCGGCAAGCGCGGCGCGTATTCATCAAAATGATGAATACCGTTTGCTCCGTGCCCTTGAAGTGTTCAGGCTAACGGGCAAGCCTCTCTCTTCATACAAGATGCATAGGGACGGTGAGAAAAAATCAGCGGGGAAGTTTTTTATTGCCGGTTTGGAACGCAGGCGTGATGAGCTATACCGGCGTATAGATACACGATGTAGGGAGATGATACAAGCGGGTCTCTATGATGAGGTGAAATCTCTTTTTGAAAGCGGATACACGCCTCGATATCAGGCGTTAAAAGCAATCGGCTACAAAGAATTTTTCTATGAAGACGGGAACGGCGAATATCAGATGCTTGACCAATCGCTGTTGCCTGATATAGAGAAGCTCATTGCGAAGAACAGCAGACAGTATGCAAAAAGGCAGAGTACCTACTTTAAGAACATGAGCGGCACGGAGTGGTTTTCGCTCGATGGGGAGGGGGCGTCCTTCGAAGTGGTAACGAAAAAAATAAGGGAAAGACTGCATGGCATCTGACACGCATGGACATCCGTATTATCTGTATCGAGAAGATGCAAGGTGCGAACAAGAACGCATGCGCTTGGGCATTAGATGTGCGGCAAGTTCGTTTAACGAGGATGAATTTATCTTCAACGAAATGACGGCGCACCAAGAGGGGGCGCCGTTCATGGCGCTCTGCTTTGGCGTGCATCCGCAGCTTCCCGCGCATCAGCGGCATGATATAGAAAGAGCGTGTTCATTTCTTGAAACGCTTGCAAAAGAAAAAAGAATTGCGGCAATAGGCGAGACCGGTTTTGATCTGTTTAGTGATGCATATAGAGCACATGAACAAACGCAAGACGCTATTTTCGAACACCATCTCGGTATAGCTTTGCGTTATAATCTACCGGTAGTTCTTCATATACGCCGCGCTATGCATAAAGTTTTTTTATTCAATAAACAATTAAAACGATTAGCTGCGGTGGTTTTTCATTCATACTCCGGTTCATTGGATGAAGCGCGTAGTGTGTTGAGGCGCGGCATTAACGGATATTTTTCGTTTGGAAGCGCTATTATGATGAACCACAAGAATGCGATGCAGTGCTGCGCGGCGCTGGATGCTGAAAGATTATTATTTGAAACAGACGCGCCCTACCAGCCGCTCTATGGAAAAAAATTCTCCGTCTGGCAGGATATTTTTCAGGTGATCAATGCCGCCTCCGCCCTTCGCAGGGAAGCGGGAAGTACACTGACTGAAAAAAACGAACTGGAATATATCACCGACAAAAATTTTGATTTAGTTTTTGGCGGCGCCTGTTGGGGGAAAGTGAGGGTGCAAAAGAATCAAAGTGAAGAGTGGGGAGCAAAAGAATCAAAGTGAGGGGCGGGGCAATAAAAAAATATGAACAATGTATTGATGCGAGGGAAAAATTTAAAAAAAAATGCGAAGAGATGGCGGAGCGGCATCCTGAGTTAGCGGCGTATCAGCAAAAGTTAATTGATGAGCGCGAGGGTCCCTCATACAATATTGAAACACCGATTGTGTATAATAGCGCGTTAGACGGCATACAATCTTTTGATGCTATTAAACTATTGCTGGTTGCCGACAATCCCGGGCGGCGGGAACAGAATGCGGCAATGCGGAGCTATCTTGTCGGTCCGGCTGGGAAAATAGCCGATACCTTTTTTAAGAAAAAGAGCGGTCTTACCATTGATTTTAGAAAGAATGTGCTAATATTAAATAAAACGCCCATTCACACGCCGAGGACTGGTGAACTGCGCACTTTATGCGAAATAGGCGGTGAAAAAATCACTCGGCTTATTGATGATTCACAGCGGGCGATGGTGAACATTCTCGTAGAATTCTATATGGCATTAAAAGTTCCTATATGGATTATTGGTTATTCAGAAATGAAAAAAAGGGGGATTTTTGAAACATATACAAGGGAGCTGGTTGCGTCAGTTTCCCGCTCATTGATTAGGAAGCAGGATTTATTTTTCTTCAGGCATTTTTCGATGAATCAGTTTACGATAGATTTAAACAAGCAACGATTGCCGGATGAAAATATCGAGAGCGCGTTACAACGCATTGGGTATGCGTATAGAGACAGGGTATTGGGGGGGATATGACGCGAACATTCAGCTTAAAAGGCAAAACCTATTCACCATCAAATATATTGATTATCGCGGAATTGGGGACAGGGCACCGGGGGAATACTGCGAGGGCGAAGGAGCTTGTCGATGCGGCAGCCCTTGCGGGTGCGGACTGTATAAAAGTTCAGATTGTGTATGCGGACGAGATATTGCATCCTGCTACGGGAACGGTTCCTCTTCCCGGTGGAAACATAAAACTCTACGATGTATTTAAGACACTAGAGGCGCCTATCAATTTTTATGCGGAGCTAAAAGATTATGCCGAATCAAAAGGATTATTGTTTTTGGCATCCCCTTTTGGAAGGCGAAGCGCACAGGAACTCTTCTGTCTATCGCCAGATTTCGTAAAAGTAGCATCTCCTGAATTGAACTACACAGAATTACTGCAAACGATTGCCGCGTGGCATATACCCGCGCTGCTGTCGAGCGGCGTATCAACATTGGCTGACATTGAAAATGCACTGCATTATTTTGATAGAACCGCGATTTGCCTGCTGCACTGCGTGACGGCATACCCCGCCCCTGAATCGGATTATAATCTTACTGTGCTGCGTCATTTAAGCGGAATCTTCGGCGTGAGTGTCGGGATAAGCGACCACAGCCTTGATCCTGTTATCGTGCCCACTCTTGCCGTTGCCAACGGCGCGTGTCTAATCGAAAAACATTTTTGTCTATCACGCGGCGATAGCGGGCTCGATGATCCTATCGCGTTACCACCAAAAGATTTTTTAATGATGAGCAATGCAATCCGCAGAGCGCAGAAGAGGGATAGTATATCGATTATTGAAGATGCAAAAATAACTTTTGGTGTAGAAAAAGTAAACGCTGTATTAGGGGACGGCGTAAAAAAATTATCAGGCGCCGAAGAAAATAATTACCTGCGGACAAACCGCTCGATCCATGCGCTCATCGAAATAAAAGAGGGCGATATGTTTACAAGGGATACTATCGCGGTCCTTCGCACTGAAAAAGTATTGCGTCCGGGTCTTCCCCCCTCATTTTTTGAAATGCTTTTAGGACGCGCTGCCCGCAGGATAATTCCCGCAGGACAAGGCGTCCTCTGGGATGATGTGCTCTAGCACCTGTTAGACTCCCCCCACCCCCACTCTGTGTAAAACGAACTGCAAAAGAGGTAAGATAAAGGAATGAGCCCAAGATTAGTAAACATAGACCGGAAAACGCCGATGTTGTTTCCGGTAGATATGAGGAACTGGCTACCGGAGGATCATCGGGTACATTTTACGGGAAGGGCGGGGGCGTTGCGGGGGCGGATCCCCCGCTGAGGGGGGTGCCGGAAGACCCGCGCAGCGGGGCTGTAGGCAGGGGGGAGACTTCCCCCCTCATCATATCAATTGGAATGATCGTGGTTAATTGCTCCGCCGTAAAGCGTTTCGATGAAGCGGACGGTTTCGCGGCCGTCTTCGGCGCTGACGAGGGGCGCCCTGCCTTCGATGATGGCGCCGAAAAAATCGTTGAACTGGAGCGTGAAAAAATGGATGGTCGGGTCTATCGTTTTGAAGAACGCTTCGTCTTCGGCGCGGAAGCGGTCGAGGAGCTTCTCTTCGCCGGCAATCGTCCATAGGTCGTTGAGGGGCGGCTCGGCAATCGAGGACATACCGGCGATAAACATCGCGCCGCCGTCGGTTTGCACGCCGACGGATGCCGCCGCCTCGCCGTGAATATGCACCTTCGCATAGATGCCGGGCTTCTGCGAGTTGCTCGCCAGCACGGAGCCGAAGCCGCCGTTCGCGAACTTGACGGCGGCGACGGCGGTATCCTCGACTTCGATGTAGGGGTGATTGACGTTGCCCCAGAAGCCGCGCAGCTCGGCGAAGGGACCCATGAACCAGAGCATCAGGTCTATCTGGTGGGGCGCCTGGTTGATGAGGATGCCGCCGCCTTCGCTGCTCCATTTGCCGCGCCAGCTGTCGCTTGCATAGTAGGCTTCGTCGCGCCAGCCGAGTATCGTCAGCTGGGCAATCGACGGTTTGCCGATTTTGCCGGCGAGTATCGCCTCTTTCATGCGGGCGCAGGCGGGGAAGAAGCGCCGCTGGCTCATCACCGAAAGCACTTTGCCCGCTTTGCGCGCGCCGGCTATCATCGCGTCGCACTCAGGCGTATTCAGCGCCATCGGTTTTTCGACCAGGACATGGCAGCCCGCTTCGAGCGCTTCGAGCGCGCTCGCTTTATGCTGAGGATGGGGCACGCTGACGATAACGGCGTCGATTTTGTCCTTGAGGACGGCTTCTTCGACGGTTTCGCGGGATGAAATCCCCCATTTTGCGGCAAATGCATCACGGCGTGCCCGATTCCGCCCGCAAACCGTCGCTAAATCAGCGTCTTTTGTGCCTACCAGCGCCTGCGCGTGAAGATCGGCGACCTTCCCATACCCCAAAAGGGCGACTCGGAGTTTTTTGGCAAAAGAATATTTCATGGGATGAGCACCACTTTCAAGAGATTATCTTCGCGTTTATAGAGTTTATCGAACCAGATTTGCCCTTCACACAGAGGCGCCGTCCGGCTGATAAGGCGGCGGACATCTAGCTTTTTGCGCGCCATCATGTCGAGGACTATCGGGTATTCGCCTGCAATCGCGCAGGAACCGAAGAGGCTTATCTGGCGCGTGACGACGCTCTGCAAGGGGATTTCGATTTTAGGACTGATGTTCCCGATGAGCGTTACCGAGCCGCCTTTGCGCGTAATAGCTATCGCGGTCTCGACCGGCGCCGCCGCGCCTACCGCCTCGAACGCGCGGTCGACCCCCCGCCCGCCGGTAAGTTCGCGGATTTTTGGCAGAGTGTCGGGCTCCCGCGGGTCGAAGGCAAAGTCCGCGCCCGCTTCGAGCGCCGCTTCCCGCCGCGAGCTTTCCGTATCCAGCGCGATTATTTTGCCGGAAACTGAGGGGCGCAGGCACTGCAAGACGAGCAACCCGATGAGTCCCGCGCCGACGACGGCGGCGTTTTCGTTCAGCGAAAGCGGCGTGATACGGATAGCATGAGCGGCGACGGCTGCCGGCTCCGTCAAAGCCGCTTCCTCGAAGGAGAGCGCGTCGGGCAGCGCATAGCAGATATGGTCGGGGACGACGGCATATTCGGCAAAAACGCCGTCCCGCTTGTATTCGTCGCAGGAGACGCCGAGCACGCGGCGATTATCGCAGAGGTTGACCTGCCCCGCGCGGCAAAAATAACATTCACCGCAGTAAATCGTCGAATCAAAGGTGATTCTATCGCCCCGCTTGAATGCCGACACCTCTTTCCCCGTTTCGACGACCTCAGCTGACGCTTCGTGCCCCATGATTACCGGCGGCTTCCGTCTGCCGGTTGAGCCGTCGAAGCCGTGCACATCGGAGCCGCACACCGCCGCTGCCTTGACCCGCACGAGCAGCTCGCGCGCGCCGCACAGTTCAGGCGTGTCCACCTCAAGGTAATCAAGTTTTTTATATTGAGTTAAAACTAACGCTTTCATGGCTCTATACTAGCGAATTAGCGGGGAAAAGGCTACAGCAGCTCCCGCACCGCCCGCTACGTTTAGGATAATCCCCCGTAACACAAGCGGAGAGGGCTTTCCCCCCTTTCTTTTTTTGCCTCCCCATAGCGCTCGATGTCTTCCCATCCGCGAGCCAACGACATTACCGCCAATATCGTTATCGCTTTTCCCTTCTTATAAAGGATATTTCCTGTTTGTTTTCTTAAACTCCCTCCCAGAAAATCTGTTGTGCTTTTTTTCTATTCTATCATTTTTGCACGGCTTAGAGTATGCGCTCGACATGGGGAGCAGCAGTTCCGAATTCAACCACGAACCTCACGAACAACACGAACGGAAGACGAAATGAATATGAATAATGGTGATAAACAAGGCAGAAAT